>JBAZSD010000015.1 GCA_041662605.1 Desulfomonilaceae bacterium | reverse complement strand
AAAACCAGGTTGAAGGCGAATTGGCATTTTCTTTGTCCTCCCTGCTTGATATACTTTCCCTATAGCACAGACTGAACAAGCCGCGAAGACTGTGGACTGAAAAATCAATCAATTTTTAGAGACGCCCGTAAATCATAGTGAGAGCTTTCATCCAAAACGTAAGTTAAGCTCTTTTAGTAATTACCCTAAGAACCTATACGAAAACTGTGTTTTGAAATTGGCCCAAAAATGAAGAATCCTAACGAAAAACGTCAAATTGTTATGTGTCTCCTGATCCTCTGGGCGCCTATCGGGCTATCCTTCATTGCTGCTGCGATTCAGGACTGGAATTATGTATTTGACGATTCATTCATAACATATCGCTACGCAAAGAACTTGGCTATGGGGCATGGAATTACTTGGAATATTGGTCAGAATCCAACTGAAGGTTACACAAACTTCCTTCTGGTTGTTGTTCTGGCTCCGTTCATTAAGGCTGGATTTGATCCCCTTTTAGTTACTAGGGTGATTAGTTATGCCAGTTTGGTGGCGATAGCCCTTATTTTATTCACCGTCGCACGATCTCATTACGGTTGCTCGGCTCTAAGCGCTATGATGGTCACTGCTCTTATCTTTCTCGTTCCGGAGACCAAGTCTCTCTGTCTCCTAGGCATGGAAACGATAATCTACAGCCTATTCCTACTAACCTCATTTGTAGCTGGCATGGCATTCATCAATCGTCAACGAACCAGTTCTTCAGTTGTGTTTAGCTGTCTCTTGTTTCTCACGATCTTGCTCCGGCCAGAGGCCACTATGCTATATCCTGTAATATTCGTATCATATTGTGTTTTGGCCTTTCGTAGGAACAGTATTCAATTGAAACCTCTAATAGTGGGATTTTTATTTCTGATAGCCATTGGAAGCGTGTATCTTACCTGGAAGGTTCTCTATTTCGGTCATCTTTTACCCAATCCTTTTTACATTAAAGCGTCTGGATCTTATTTTGTCAGCAGCCTTGGCATGCGGACCGTGCAGTCATTTTTCAGTTCTCACTCTCTTATACTCGCCCTCATTTATCCCAGTTTACTTATGGTGTTTTTGTCGGGAAATTATAGAAATAACGACAAAGTAATCATGCTATCAGCCGTTAGCTTCTTGCTATTCTATCTATGTTTCTTTGCTCGCTGTGATACCCTGATGGACGTCAAAGGGCGTTTCTTGTATCCATTGATCCCTTTGGTGATCTGTCTTATTATCCCGATCTTTGTGTGGATGTCAGGAGTTCTCAATGAGCTTATCGGTCGCAGATTGATTTTACTGGTGGGGGCTCTAATAGCGTTTCTTCTTGCGTTTGGACCAAGGGACATTCTTGAGATATATGGTAATTCCAAAAAGCTTTCTCCAAACAACAAATGGCGGATTAGTGACCTGCTTATGCAGAAAGAGCGTCGTGTCGCCACAGCGTTAGCCAACTTGCCGGACATAGCTCAAGTCCGAATAGCAGGCAGTGATTCAGGAGGCATCCCCTATTTTTCAGGAGCAGTATGGCTGGATATTGTAGGGCTTAACGACTCTTTTATAGCTAGGACTCGCGACAATAAGTCACTAGTTGACTATTTTTTCAATTGGAATGCTGACTTGGTGATCCAAGAAAGTAACAAGGATGGTTCATGGATTCAATATGGACATGGGCCGCTTGGAGATAAATCTTCTTGGGCCTCAGACCCCAGATGGGACAGATATTATTACGTTGGTACGGTCAAAACAGGTGGCAAGATGTATGACCTCCAGTTTTTCGTCAATAAGTCTAGTAAATTCTCGCCTTCCCTCGAAAGCTTTCTGAAGAACAACGTAGTCGATGGATGGTATGATCCATCTCCATATTCTATAGGAACCTACAAACTTAAAAGAGAAATCGAGCCAAAATGGGTGATTCGGACAGTCCCACTTGACAACATTATGCCCGACGGCAAGAATCTCGAATAGAACTTGACCAAACTCTGTTTATACTACTCTACTCCCGAACGTTTGATGAACGACGACGTATGGTATAGTTTGCCTTCAGAAATTTATAGAGGTCTTCAGCCATTGATTCATTCCCCTTTATAGTCACGTGAGAATCATTACGTGCCCTTTCATATCCATTGGAACTGTTTACAACTTTTATACCGTGATGAGGCATAATTTCTCTAATTGCTCGTATCGGACTTAAAAAATTCTCTTTAGCCTCTTGTGTGTCAGGGTGACGATACCAGTCAGCGTGCCATTTGAATTCCATTTCGTCGGTTACCGGAAAGATGACCAACTCAGCGTGTATTGCATTAGCTAATTGCTTGATTTTTATTGCGAGAGCCAAAAACAGCCTCCATTCATAAGAATTTATGTCTAATTTCTGTGGGAAGTATCTTTCCTCCAACCAAAATTTGTGGTGCAATCTGTCTTCAAACACCTTGAAGGCGATTTTTTGGGTTTGATCATCTTCCGAGTTTAAGAATAATTTCAGTTCATCTGAAGTGACTCTTGTGTCAAGCCGCTTTTGCAGTAACTTATAAAGATGTGATCCTTCATCTAAATTCAATAGAAATTGAAGTTGATCAAGTTGATTCTTTCCTATCTTATAAACTGTGTTGCAGGGATTATGGTAAGGGGAGAATTGATACAAGCGTTTAAGTATTTCGGAATTATTGATACAGAGTTTGATAACATTGCTGCTGATCCAAGAATCCCAAGTCCACGACCTGTGAAAGTGTGGATTCTCTTTTCTCAAAAGCTCATTGGAGTCAGCTACCTCGTAATAGAAAGGTTTGTAGCCTTTCATTTGTTCTGGAACTTTCGACCCAGGTTTCGATGCATTGTAAAAGTACGCGTTGTCCCACAAATCATTCGTTGAAAATTGCAGGATTATTAAGTTTGGCTTGTACATTAGGCCTTCGTTGACAAGCGCCTCCAACTCCTGGTCTGTTCCCCAACCGTTCAACGCCACACTTATGACCTCCACATTGTAGCCGACGTCCCTGAGTTTTCTTTCCAATATGCGTGTATAAATTTTCTCGGCTGGAACAATCGCACCAAAGGTGTGAGAATCGCCAAGCGCTAATATCCGATAGGATCGTTTGCTATTTTCGTAATCCCTTTCCAGATCTCGCCATCCATGGCTGTTGGTCCGGTCTATGGAGACTGCGCAGGAGTCAGGGTCGGAAATCTTTATCAACTGCTTCGGATGAATTCCCCAGCCGTATATCGCTCCGTTACGAGTTGAAGGAAGTCCAAAAAATCCAATAGGAGAAGGATATAATGTTCGTAACAATAGCTCGGCCACGATAATCAGAAGACTGATACCTACAAAATTGATGGTGAACAAAGTTAATATGCGGTTTGTTTCAAACCAGGTTTTCATGAAAAGATGCTTGACCTACAGAACCAACCTACGAATCGGAAGTCAAATTTGGGGTGATCGCCGACAGTTACCGCACAAAGCACTTTCACGGACTTCCTATTGGTGGAGTCTTCACCACACATCCAATAACCTTTTAGACTCAGGCAGTTCCTTTGCAGGCCACATGGCCTGCTGCTTCTCATCGGCTTTGGAAAGTTCTTGTTCACTGTCTATTTGGGTCCAATTCTTTTTCGCAATCGTTCAACCACCATACGATTAAAACACCAAGTAATATGTACTCAATAAAGGAGATAGCATGAATTGCCCGACTACCATGAAAAGAATACAAATCGAGATATTGAAAATTGTTACTGAGTATAGTCAGGATTGGAAAAGGCGTAGAGAACTCATTGGGATAATCAGGAATAGTCCAAAGAACTCTCTCTGAGATCAATTGTCCAACAATCAGAATGGTTAGCCCAAATGGAATCAATTTTGCTAATACTGCATTATCTTCTATAGATTTTCCGACAAGAAGATAAACTATAGGCACACCCCAAAATAGAATTCTTTCTGTATCAGTACCACCAATCCACGCTAAAACTGCAAATTGAAGCAGATAAACCAGTATGAATTGGTTCTTTGCCAGAAAACGAATTGTTCCACGCCAATAATAAATCGGAATGACAATAATCGGCCCAAAAGCAATAAACCAAGCGTGCAGATAGGTTAACGCGGGTTTATTATATGCCCACATGATCGCTGTTCTAATATAGGAGTATTCATTGTTTTGAGAGGCTATTAGGTGAACTGTCAGAAGGCCAAGAATAGCAAAACCAAGTGGAAGAAAGAATGTGGGGGGAATACTCTCAATAACTGGCTTATTCTGAAAGCTAGGCAACGCAGAAGATGTTTTCCTTGACAGGATAATGGGGTCTTTACAAAACAGAAAAGCGACAGGTATCATAAATGCAGACTCTCGAAATATTACGCCCACAAATGCCACCAACCCCAGAAGGCATATGCGTACAACAGTGGCGCTTGTCTGAATTTGCTGAATTCCTATTAGGCCAGCAAGTAACATGACAAACAACCAAGGATCGGTATAGACTTGATAGTAATAGACGAATCGAACTGGTCCATGCCACATGACAAGAAAAAATGTAACCAACAAGACCCTGGTTTTACGATCGTTCAGATATAGATTGAGCCAGAAAACAAATAACACAGCCGTGAGCATATTTCCTGCAGTGTTGATGATCTTGAACCCTAATAATAGGTCTCTTTTAGAGAAAAGCGATACCAACAGAGGTGTTCCGAGACGATAAACGAAAGGAGCTTCAGCACTAGGTAGTCCGTGGTTACCTAACTGTTCCACAACCTTTAAGAGCAAGGCCCCATCCCATCCGTGCCCATTGTTTAAAGAAATAGGCCGTTGAAATGTCTGGCTGAATAAATTGATAAGAACAAACAAGAACAGGGTGATAGCTAGTTCAATCCAATATTCTTGTCTTTTTATCATTGCATTGTTTTAGAAATTTCCGGAGAAAAAGGTTTTTCGTTTCCGATTGTTGAGGAAACGATTCCAATTCAGAGCGTTAAATGGACAACATACCGAAAGCTTAGACCATTTTTCAGGGACGGTTTGTCCTCGGGGTCTTAGCCCACCCCATGACTTTAATTCTAGCGATAACCGTGCCCCTGTTTGGCCGCAGTCAGTTATCTCCAGAACATATCTTTCAATTATGAATAATAATCAGATTAATGTAAAGATACAGGCCAAAAAGCGGTGTGGCAAATGATTTTTCGAGGTACATCGAACATATTGAATCGGCAATAAAAATAACAGGTTGATGTTACACGGTTTATTTGTGAGCGATATTGCACATCAAAACATGCGGCATGAGCATAAACGCTTGTCTTTTTTGGACCTAGCCCCTGTGACGAGCCAAAGCCAAAAGAAACTTCCCCCGAAGCCACTTAGCCTCGGCCGATGAATCACGTGGTTTTTAGATTGGAATTTTCTAAAGACTTTTTCAAGGAGCCACTGTCTCTTTTCTTTCAACCCTAAATGTCACATGTATAAAAGGCTATTGCCCACCGTATGGAACAGTTGCACCTGGTGTTGAGCGAAGATAGCAAACAATTAAGTTCGCGCATATGGAGTTGCCCGTTTCATTCCAATGGAATTTATCGGATGATCTGACTGTTATACCCCTGTCTTCAGCATTTTGAATCGCACTACCGATTCCATCAATAAATTCAATCTGTTGTTCTTTGGCAATCTCTTGGAACTGATCAAGATATGGCTGAGTATTATCTACGGAAAACGCCACGATGCGAGCTTTTGGTATCCTATTTCTAACCATTGACATTATCTTACGCGTAGTTTGGACAGACTGTCTGAAACCTTCATGCCGAAGACCTATTTCATTGATATTTTGTTCAAAGTTAAATCTCATACCAATATATGACTCGATTTCATACGCTTTTTCAAATAGCCGACGCGTTAGAAGCATATATTTACTCAGAAAATGCCTCAAACTGGAATCGTTATTGCTACCAGCGTAGAAAATCTTTCCGTCCTCAGATAAGAATGGACGTCTCATTTCGTTTCCCCGCTCCCGAGCCATAGGCCATGAATTGTCAAAAAAGTCATTGTAACAGAACTGCCAGACCACTACGTCGGGCGAAATGGCGTCTAGGTATTCATCCAATATCATGTATTCTTGCAGCGAGCCATATCCGCCACAACCATATGCAAAAATAGTGGTCCCAATTGCATCGCCCACGAGAGAATAATAAGTCTTGCTATCTGAAACGTCGTTAGCAGCAGTAAAAGAATCTCCAATAAACAAGATGCGTTGATGTTTTTCCAATCTCAAAGGGTATTTCCGAAATCCACCCGAGGACGTGGAAAAACTTAATTCGTATTGCTTTCCAGAGGCATCTAAACAAGTCGTATGAATTGAAATATTCTCTATCATCCGCCAACCAAGCTTCGGGTCTGAAGTCATAATTGGTGGCCGAAAGGCCACCGGGCCGAATTTCAGGTATATGTATCCTCTGAAAGAAAGTTCAGATAAAACTATAATCGTAACCAGGCTTGAAATGAACAACACCACAGAATGAACAATATGCTTGTGTACAGCTTTAGACATTTCCAGATAAAAGAGTTGTTAATTTCCAATCATTGCGTAACCAAGCGACGGTCTAAGGATTTGGCACAGTTGAAAGCAAGCTTTACGTTCAACCTTCTTTTTCATGCTGCTGCCGCTGTTTGGGAAGTGAATTCGAACAAACTTCATCAGGGGGTCTTCTGTCACCTTTGTTCCCCAAGGTGAATTCGTCAAACGTGAATTGAATGATCATCAGTATATAGAATTTCGGTCCTAGTAGGAAAAAATTCTTAATTACCTTTTATTTCTACGGTGATTTTGCTTACATTTAAAAAAATTTAAAAAAATAACCCTTTTCTGTCTACAGAATGTGAAGAGCAAAAACTTTACAAACGATGACCGAACAAATACATGTCAAAAACCCTATATCCATTTGATTCAAAAAGGAATCGATTTTGCATTTCCAGAGGCCATGAAATTTTATCTCCTGGATGCAACAAATACCATCGAATGTTCCAAGTCCTTACGATTTTCCCAACGCACTCTTTAGTGGGGCATTGTCTCAGCTGATTGTGAATCCTTCGTTTTTTTTCTATCCATTCTAGATCTGGACTATCGTTAGAAAGCCGGGATATGTAAGGTTCGGACAAAAATAAACGCCTCTCACCAACCCCGCAAACAATATTGTGAAACTTGTCTTCGGTCGAATCTAGGGTAACATCTCCCAAATGACCTTTATTTCTAATAAATTTAGAAGCTTCCCACAAACCGGGGTCAATAGTGACATCATGGAGTCCCGAAACCCAAGCCCCTGTGTTGAGAACCCTTTTACCGAAATACAGTGGGATCAACAATAACGACAGGCTTACTATGATCGGAATGAATTTCGACTTCATACCACTAGAGCCAGATTTTTTTGATGGCCGACAAGGACTCGAAAAGAACAGGTTCGCAGATCTCGCAATTACCCAAATTGTAAAGAAATAATAGACAGCATGATATGGCCTGTGATGAAATTCATCGGGTCTACCTAACACATTAGTATTAGCTGGCATAATCAGAATTAAGATCGTCCAAAACAAGAGACATAGGAAGGGAACCATATCTCGGAAATTCAAAAGATCTTTTCTTTTCAGGTAATATATCAAAATCACTCCTCCGAGGAGAACTGGTCCAAGGGTTCCTAACCAGACCATGGTGGTCCCGACTATGACATCATCCAAAATAGTCGAAGTGCTTTGTGTCAGAGAGAAAATAGTTGTATGAAGCCTTGGTCTATTTCCTATACCAGAAGAGAAAATGTTCCTGAAAAATTCAATTGCCCATGGTTTGCCAAGCGAAATGTAGTTAAGATGCCAAGCTAATAATGCTACTAACCCGAAGGCAGCAGAAAGTAATATTATCCCTAATATTTTTGTCGTTGTACTCATGCGAGACAAAGACAAAATTAACCAGAAACATGCTGCCGGAAAAACAACAATAAATATATGGGCTTTAAAAAATACCAGAGTAGAAATTGGAATTAATCCCGCCAGAATTATTCGGGAATTTGCCTTGACTATCCCTTGGGCCAGTGTGCCGAGGCCTACTGCGGCGATTGCTTCTGCGTAATAATTGGCTGCTCCTGTCTGACCAAGGAAATGGTAACTGAAATAACCGAGGCCGCAGCCGCACATGTACGGATCTGGTAACAAAGTAATCGCCAGAGCGCTGACAATCCCTTCCTTTTTCCCCCACATGGAATTGCCAAAAACAAAAGCCCCCAGACCGGAAAGTATTCCTCCAAAAGGGAGCCAAAATGCAGTGGCTATATTGATAGCCGGTAAATCGCTTACGGCTCTCAATAAAGAAGAAAACATATAAGAAGCATAGTGATATAACGGAGCGGGTATCCCAGACATTAAGGCAAATTCTTGATGACGACCGAGCGTTGAACCTTCATACAGCCTTTGAATCATTGAAGCATGAATAAAATAATCGACACATGGCCGGAATATAATCTCTTGCCCACTGACGACGGTCTGAATGATTCCCGTCTGACTCCAAAGAGACATTGCCAAACCAACGACAGCTAGAAGTCCTATATTTGGGGTTGTTACATAAATTTGTTGAAAACTTTTTCTATTGAAAATCAATAAACAAATCATTGCCATTGACAAAGTGGCGCTCAAGATACTCATGTTAGCTAGGGGAGGCAGGTAGAAAACAAGGCACATCGCTAACAGGCTTATTACAAAAAATCCTGTTATGAGAGAGGATTCAATACTCAGAAGACATGGATCATCGATGGAGAAAACCTTGAAATACAGTCGTCCCCAGATCACACATGTCAAGGGCATCAAAAGCAGAAATAACCCGCCCCAAAATCCCGGATTGGAGCCACACACAGTTAGGTCGACAAATAGACTAAATGATAATAACAGGCTGTAGCAAATCGCTAACATAAAACTATTACCTGAGCAATTAGGGAGGGTCACCCATGCCGAAGTTTTTCGCCTTTAACATGTTTGTAAAGAAACAAGAGACGACATTTATGATCTTCAAACAATCTCTTAGACTGTCGCGCTTCGGTAAACAATTTAAACTGATCAGCTAGAAAAAAAATTATCGCTTCGCTTCTTGAGCTAAATCGGTGATTTTCTATCCGCAGATTCTTTTGACAACCGTTGATTTATCCGAGTGAAAAGGTTAAATGCAAGCGCTCCAAGAAAACCTCCTAACAGATCAAAGAATAGGTCATCAACTTCATAACCACGACCAGTTAAATGCTGATCAATCTCGTGAATTATCCCAACGACAAACGACAATCCAGTTGTCCGAACAACGTTCTTTAGGCCCAAACATTTAAACATCTTTTCCAGAAAATTGGAGATTAAGAAACCAAGACCAATAAACATAACAAGGTGCCCTACCTTATCATTTAGCGGAATGCCGCCAAGAAATTTGGAAATGTCATCCGGATGCGGTGGGTCTGGTAGTATCGATATATAAATGATGCCGCAAAAGACTACTATGAGTGGCAGGCTGCAAGACAAAATCTTCATCAATCTTGGGTTAAAGATAATCAATCAACTACCCAGACGACGGCATAGTTTCAAAAAGCCGACAAAATTGGTAAGGAATTGTTTTCAGAAGTCACAAAGTAATTAAAGACACTTAATGGACAAGTCTACTTTCGAGCCTCAATTGGCGTGGCCTTCCGAGTAGTTCCGGATGGTCCGGATTTCCTGTGCAAAGGCCCTTGCAATTACAAAGTTAAGCCATGCTCTATGGTGAGCGCCGCTGTGTTGATTTTCCCACGGAATTCCAGGAACCGCGTGCGTAATTGATCTCGCAGCGGGTTCCCAGTCGGCAAATCGTACACTGTTTTGAGCGGCCCAAGATTTGAGCCAATCATAGGATTCTCCCACCATAAACCAAGACACAACGGGAACCGCCCCCAATTCTCTTGCTGTAGACACTATTTTTTCAATTGCATCCCCCTCCATTTCCGCAACGCTCCGCCCATGACTTTCTTCCGCTTGAGCTTTGTAGGCACCAGTTTTAAAAATCCCCTCCTGAACTAGATACTTAATTCGTTTACCTATTTCTAGTTCCAAAAGAAACCATTTCATGGGATAGTAAAGCCATCCATAATGCGGGTTATGCAGAACCAGATTCTTGTGACGGATCCCCGAGTCAAACATCAAATCATCAGTATAATCGTTTGAACAACCCAAATACAATACTATATTAGGTTTTCTTAGGCATTTTTCGAATCGTTTTAGGGTAATCAACTCCTGCTTCCCTCCATACGGACCAAGGCCTAAATTTACAATTCCGTATCTTTTAGAGTAAATTCCTTTGTCGTCAATGTTAAGAAGCAAATCGAGTTGAAAGGGATATGAACTGTCAGTAGGGACTCCCAAGCCTTGAGTGTATGAATCTCCGAGCGCAAAAACAATAGTTTTATATTTCGACAAATCCTCTTGAAAATTTAAAGCACCTAACTGATTTGTTTTAACTTCTTGCTGGTAATCCGTGAGGTGAAAGAAATGTATTGCTTTGCGGAACCGATATCCTAGATCTTCATCATATTCGAAGGATTCGATTGGCTGCATGAAATGAAAGGGACAAAACAATCTCAACACAGCCTCTAATATTAACAAGCAGCAGGTCAAAGACAAAGTGAATATCACGATATTGGTTGTCCATTTTCTGCGAACATTAGTTAAATAAGCCATCAAGGCGCCCCCCACTAACCACCGTCTGGTACATTCCGGTCATGGTAATGAAATTGACGAATCAAATGATCTGCCAGGGCATTGGCGAAAATGCGTTGCGCCGATTGATTTGGATGAGCGTCCAGAGCGGAAACCCAATACTTCATTAAATTATGGCCTTTAAAAGAGGACAATATATCTACACAATCAATGCTGTTTTTTTTACAAAAAGACAAAATTAAATCGTTTGCAGGTTTGTATGGGTAGTTGTCAAAGTTCAGCATTGCCGGCAGAATGGCCAACGTAAATCCTATTTTTTCGGAATCGCATTCCAATTTCATTTGTTTTAATAAACTAGATATCTTGGCCCACCCTCCGTTTGAAGATATATATTGATTCAAAGTATCTTGAACATAATTAGACGCATACCATGTAGGGTCGAAAAGTCGAATCAGATTTCCCGCCCTCTGTTTCACGAATTGTGTGATTAGAAGATCGTCCAGGAAATAATTTTGCAAACGGTCAATCAATGGCTCGTGGCTGTGTTGCTCTTTTTCAACTGAATTGGGGTCAACCCCTATTGGCTCGCAGTCATTTATGTTATATCCAACTACCACCCAATTGGGTTTCCGCGGTAGTACGAAAGACTTTAGGAGATAAGCCTCTTGTTCAGTGTTGTAGCCGGATACCCCGAGATTCCACACCCGGAACCGCTGGGTCTTACCTGATTGATTCAGGAGATTCTGTAGAATAACCGACATTGTTTCAGATTGGGGGACCCCCTGCCCAAAGACAAAAGAATCTCCTAAAACTGCAATCAAAAACTCACCTGGTTTGGGTTCCCCTGAAAAATTAGTGTCACGAAATCCGTCGGAGTTAGTTTTGATTTCAACTCCTTCACGAACAATCTGGAGGTTTGGTTTCATCTCATAAACTATTGGAGTTGAAGTCAATTCCACCAACCCAGAATGATCCCAACTAGGTATATAATGGCGAAGCGTCAATTCCCCGATCACTGCAAGAACAACGACCAATATTCCGAGAACAAATAAATTTGTCAGAAAAATGTTAAGTATAGATTGTTTTCGATTTTTCATACGTTTCCAAATCTTAGGCCTGTTTTTTTATTGAACCTTTGCGAATGGCAAGATTGATATATGGCGCAATTGTAATACCTGTGAACGTTTTAAAAACCCTGCAAAATTGCCCTGCGACCTGTTTTATCAAACCCAGATTGGATAAGTCCTTGGTCAGGTTCCAAATGTCGATAGGATCTCGTACGCCCAAGCGACTCGGTGGAATGAAGACCGGGACTCCGTCGGTTTCCTGGAGTATTCTTTCTATCTCGTGCGACGTCCCGCCCCTAAACCCTCCACGCAAGAGTCTTTCCCAATCAGCGTCTATCCCGTATTGTTTCTTCATGGCCCAGTGTCCGACATGAAACGCCAGGCTATCAGGCAGAAAATTGACCATGGGGATACGTGTGACATGTGTGCCTATTGGAGAGTATCTGTTTGGTGTCTGGGCGATAAACAATACGCCTCCGACGGGCAACATATTCCATATGGCATGCAGCAGGCTTTTACGCTCTGGTGGAAGCAAATGTTCATAGACTCCGCACAGTATGCAGTAATCGATATGTCCCAGGGCAGCCGGCAATTGGTCATCAGAATTCGATGTCACAAAAGAAACCCGGTCGAGGCCCAACTGTTCCTTTTTGAGATTGCAGACTCTTATGCAATCCGCAAGTCGGTCCAGGCCCAAAATGTGGCTATTTGGGAAAATCCTCGATAAAGCGAACGTGGAAGCGCCGCAACCGCACCCAAAATCCAGAAGGCGCTTTCCTATAAAATCGTCATCCGGCAAGAAACTCAATGTATAATACTTAAGTCCAAGCTCAAGGCCCGAGTGTCCTTCCTCTCTCGTAAGCTCACTTATGAGCCTGTCTGCGCCTCCCATATCAAGGAGGGCTTTAGCCACTTTTTCACCATAGAAACTGTCAAACGTTATTTGCTCTGTGTGCTTTCCGGAGCCCGTTCTTGTGATATGGTACCTGAACCTGGAATTAGATATTGGTTTTATATCAATAGTCGCCTCGGATGTCTTCAGATTGAGCATGGGCACTTCCTTAATTCTCAGCTTTGGAGGCGTCTGTAAAATTAGGCTTAGCCATGTTTTAAGATCTTTGAGGGAAATTTTTCAAGCGCTGGAAAGCCCGGTGAATATTTTTTTCGCAATATCTAAAAATTTTTTTAGATTCTTTTTCAAAAATATACTATTTTTGCGCCGAATTTCAATAATAAGTTAGCCTTTGTAGAAGGCTCAGGTTACAGGATCATTAACTCAAAAACTTCAAAAGAAAAAAGAGTCCTCATTGTCGGACCGGTTCCTCCTCCATTCGGTGGAATTGCCACGGTCATAGACAGCATCATAAACTCGGATCTCTCCAAAGAATATGTTTTTGATATTTTTAATCGTTCCGAAAGTATTTATGATTCCCAAACGAGTCCTTTTCGACGAAAGCTGTTAAAAGCCAAGCGGGTCTGGCAGCTTTTTCGTAAGCTATGGTCGGGACGATACGATTTTCTGCACATTCATGGATCCACATCTGGTTTCTTGGGCGACACCATGGTTATGGTTGTGGCCTTTCTTGCTTCCTCCAGAGTTCTTTTGCATCTGCACGGCACCGATTGGGAAAAATTCTACGGGTCTGTTTCACGTTTCAGGAGAATTTATGTTCGACTAGGGCTGGCGATTCCCAAACGTATCGTAGTTCTTTACGATCTGTGGGCGCAAAACATCCGGAAAATAGATCCAAAAATTAATGTCCGGGTGATCCGGAATTTTGTGCCAGATTGCCCTAAACCTCAACAAGTCTCATTAGACTCGTTGCGAGAAAAACTAGGGATAAGACAGGAAGAATTCTTAATTTCATCAATCGGTAGGGTTGGATGGCGCAAAGGGAGTTTCGATATCGTTCAGGCGGTAAAACAGTTGCTGGTGGACAACTCCAATTTCAAGGTGTTGCTTGTTGGTGGGGAAGAGCTTCAAGGGGAGATGAACAACATCAAAAAGGCAGTAGATGACAACGGGCTTGGCTACACAATTAAATTGATTGGTGAGATCAAAATCAGTGACGTTCCGCTCTACTTAGGGATTTCAGATGTTTTTGTTTTACCCTCCTACTATGAAGGTATGCCTATGTCCATCATAGAAGCGATGAGAGCGGGTAAACCTATAATAAGCACAACGGTGGGCGCAATCCCAGACATGATAGAATCAGGTGTTTCGGGAATATTAGTAAATCCTGGCCAACCCGAAGAAATAGCTTCGGCGGTCACAAAACTGAGGAATGACCCAATTCTGAGGAAAAAGATTTCAAAAGGAGCAAGAAACGCATTTGAGCAAGGATTTGAGACGTCAAAAGTGGTTCTAGACATAAATAATCTTTACAAAGAGATGATTGAGTGAAAATAAGTCGTGTATAAACAATATCATCCATACAAACTAATCCTTATCGTTTCAGATTTCTGGATCACTCTTTTGATGCTTATAATCGCGGAGCATTTAAGGCCAGTGTTGCCCGGTGAGTACGTCCCTCCGCCCCTTATGGTTCCTCACTATTCAATTTATATTTTTGCTCCTTTTTTGCTCCATGTACTGTTTGCGCTTACGGGAGTATATGATTACAAGCGAATTCCAAATCTCCCCGCCCAAATCACCAGACTGACCTTTTCATACACTTTGGCGATCTGGATTTTCGCCGGCATATTGTTTTTCACCTTCAGGGATACATCCAGACTACTGGTAATATATTTTAGCTCCTTGAACTATATGGCTCTCGTAGCGGTTCGTTACCTGGTATGGAAAAGCCTCAAGAAGAAGCATAATAGGGTTGACGCTGCTCCCGTTCTAATCATAGGAGTAGGTGACAGAGCCCTTGAACTGGCAAAAATCATTTTTCAGGAGCTTGGCGCAGTTTTCAAACTGGTAGGATTTGCTGATTTTGAAGCCCCGGGGAATGCGGATTTACCAGCACCGTTTTTGGGGACAGCGAAAGATTTGCCGCAAATAGTTCGTGAAAAAAAAGTTGAAGTTGTAATCATTTCTCAAGAGGGGATCAATACTTCACAGCTTGAATCTCTGGTGCGTGAACTGGTGGGGTTGCCAATCAGGATCTTTCTTGCCCCAGATTTCGTTCAACTAGCATTGGTAGAGGCAGAAGTCGATCAAATAGGTAACATGGTCCTTATAGGAATACGTGAGCCTGTAATCCAGGGTGGGAAAAGGTTTTCAAAAAGAATCATGGATATAGCCCTTTCTGCGGTCTTATTTTTGTTGACCTGGCCGCTCTTAATTGTGATATGGGTCGCCGTCAGGATCGATTCCAGGGGACCTGCCATCTTTGCCGCCCCCAGAATCGGCGAGGGCGGAAAGCTGTTCAAAATGTACAAATTCAGGACCATGTTTACAGGTTCGGAAAAAATGCAGCAGGCTGTTGCTCAAACCGATGAAAACGGCCAAAAAATTTATAAGATCAGAGATGATCCAAGAATCACAAGAGTGGGAAAAATCTTGAGACGAACCTCCCTCGACGAGTTGCCTCAAATGTTCAATGTGCTCAAAGGTGAAATGTCATGGGTAGGCCCCAGACCTGAACAGCCATTTATCACCGAGGGATATGAAACCTGGCAGTGGCAGCGTGTGCTGGTACCGCCGGGAGTTACAGGCTGGTGGCAGATCTCCGGCAGAAGCGATCTTCCGATGCATTTGAACACAAATTATGATGTTTACTATGTTCGAAATTATTCAATACTTCTGGATCTGAAAATATTGTTAAGAACCGTATTTGAGGTCCTTAAAGGTAAAGGAGCTTACTAGGATAGTGTTTGTTTGTGGATAAAATGTATGAGATTGACCATTCATCGTCACTATCAATTCCAATGAGACATTAAAGTGGACCAAACCTTAGCAATAAACAAGAATTTCAAGCTATTCCTAATCATATCGTTTTCTGCTCTCGCTGGGGGATACTTCTATGTCATGGCGCTGGGAACGGGTTTTAGAGCTTTTATCATAATACATGGAGGAATACTTTTTTTTGCCGGCATAGCTCTATTTCTGAGAAACATAAAAGAGTTTCTGATTTTTTCCACGTTGTTCGCAATAGCCTTAGGTTATGGAAGGCACTTCGTTTATGAAAGATTACCGTTTGAATCAGTTCTATACAGCGCCGGAATCCGACTTGACGGTTCAGAGCTTATTCTCATTCTTTGTTATATTCATTGGGCCATAACTTCCAGTGGCTCTCATGACTTAACCAGACGATTAACAATTGGCGGCAAGGTCGGGGCTGTTTTCCTGGCATGGATGACCTATGTTTTTCTGTCCTCTTTCTTGACGGCGACAAGAGAGGATTATAGTCTTTATGAAGCGCTTGTTTATTTCAAAGGCTTCCTTCTCTTTTTTTATCTTGTGAACAACATAAGAGATAATTACTACCTTAAACTCGTTGTATATGCGCTTTTTGCCGCATGTGTCGCGCAATCCTTGTATATGATCCTTCAGTACATTACCAAGACAGCCTACACTATCAATGGTGACTGGATACCATTTATCGGTCCGGAAGGGTTTCGATCCCGAGGATTTTATGGTAGTCCGGACGCTCACGCCACATTCCTGGTGACAATCTTCCCAATGTTTGTACTCGCTCTGTTTCTGTTGAGAGATCTTTTCAGAAAAACCATAATCTTGACCGCCATAGTCATTATTCTGGCAGCTATTATTTGCAGCAAGGTCAGGATCGCTTTCGCTTCAATCGGCATTGGCGTGGCTACAGCAGTCCTGATCAGTTACACAAGGGGTTGGCTTTCCAAAAACCAAATCGCAGGGACTATAATAGGCGGCGCATTGGGGGTGTTGATTATCATTCCTTTTGTTTACGCAAGGTTCGCTTATGGAATTTACGGTGAAGACCGTTGGCCTCTCATTGTCACCGCTTATAACATGTTCAAATCGCATCTGTTGTTTGGTGTTGGCGCCAACAATTACAACTTTGTCGTTATGAAATATATTCCCCCTAGCATGACTACAGCATGGGTCTTCACTGTGCATGATGAATATCTCTTGAGGATCGCTGAGACGGGTTTTGTCGGCTTTTGTTTTTATTATTATCTGATATGGACGGTGACCAAGGAATTTTATCGGGGGATGGCCACCAGGAACAACCTTCTATTTTTGGTGTCATGCGGCCTCTTTTCAGCCTTGATAGCCTCATTGTTCCATCGTTTGGTGTCAATGTATCATTATCAGCAGGTCTATCTCCTGCACTGCACGATTTATGCCCTGGCCTTTATAGTGAATTCCATCCGAAAGGAAGAAGCGTCGGGGTCGGAATGATAAAATGGGTAATTCCTTTCTATTCGGCGCTACCCATATTTGCCCAGCATATGGGGTGCAATATACACGGCGCACACATGAACCAGAGGTTTTATGGCAGGAAATACAGAGAAATTCTTGATCAGGATATTCGACGCTCTTTCCTCTCCTCGAAAACCTTGAGAGAATATCGAGACAAGAAGTTAAGAAAATTTGTAGAACACGCCGTCAGAACCACTCCTTACTACAGAAAGCTGTTCAGTGATTTTGGCCTTTCGGTCAAGGACATTCAAACACTAAAAGATCTCAGCAAGCTCCCCATACTAAAAAAAAGCGACGTGCAGGACTATTTTGAGGATTTACAATCGGACATCCTGCCCAAAGATGAAAAAATCCTTATCAATACGAGCGGAACAACTGGCATGCCGCTCAACATTTACACAACCCAAATTGCATTGATCGAATTATATGCCGTCTGGGGGAGATACTACCACTGGCACGGTATCAATCCTGGTGAACAATGGTGCGCTGTGTTCGGCGCCCGTCCATGGGTTGATGTTTCTCAGAAAGAGCCTCCCTTCTGGAGGTTCAACCACTTTGGCCGACAAATTTTTTTCAGCGCATTCCACATGACTCAGCACAATATCAAGTACTACATATCCGAACTTCGGAAACGACAACCACCCTGGATACAGGGTTTTCCTTCACTCATCGTACTGTTGGCGAATTACCTGATAGAAAACAAAGAAAGTCTCGACTATCCAGTCAAACATGTCACCTTTGGAGCGGAAAATGTCTTTTCATACCAGATTGAGGCGGTAAAAGAGGCTTTTGGCGTCCGTCCGAGACAGCACTATGGTCTGGTTGAGGCTGTGGCGAACATCTCTGAATGTGAACTTGGAAAACTGCACGTAGATGAGGACTTTAGCGCCGTGGAATTTGCTCCGAGAGACGACGGGACATTCTCCCTCGTGGGAACCAATTTCACAAACCCTGCGATGCCTTTGATACGATATGATACCAATGATTTTATAACCCTTGACGAGACCGAGTGTGATTGTGGCCGACCGGGACGGGTAGTAAAGGAGATAGACGGCAGGATAGAGGACTATATCGTCAAGATGGACGGCTCTAAAATAGCGCAAATGGATAGCATATTCAAAGGCTTATCCAGCATCAGAGCCGCCCAGTTCTATCAGGATCGCCCTGGGGCTTTCACTTTAAGAATAGTTAGAGGGAAAACCTATTCCAAATCTGATGAACGAAAACTTCTGGTAAGAATTGCGGTAAGAGTGGGGCCGGAAACAGATGTTAAGCTCGATTACGTTGATGAACTGGAACGATCCTCAGGGGGCAAAGTCAGATTGTTCATCAACAAACTTATGTCTCCTCCATCCGACATGGATGCTTCTCCACAACATTAGGAATTGTTAAAAGCGTATCGCTAAAAAAATCGTAACTATCTAACAAACTAAAAATTATTGACAGTCAATGCTGCTTTTGATAGTAGGCCAAGCGCAGGGGTGTGTTTGAACATGCTGCAAGCGTTTCCGGAATCTTTTGCTGAAAGGCGTAATTGATGAAGGATGTTCAGGGGCTGACATTACGAGATATCCTGAATGTAATTTACAAGAGGATACTCATTTTAAAACTAATGGTAGTCCTTGTCCCAATTGGGGTTTTCATCGGATGCCTGCTAGCCACACCAGTATATCAGGTCGGCGCAAAGGTTATGGTCACGGCAAAGAAAGATGAGTCTTCCCTGCTTGTTGGGGCAAGTCCGGGAGCTTCGCGAATCCTCAACCTGAACATTGATGAAATGGACCTGAACAGTGAAATGGAGATAATGAAGAGTCCGGACTTGTGGGCAAGAACCGTGAAGGCTCTTGGACCGGATTTCTTTAGAGGAGAGTCCCAGGGGTTATTGGGAAGAGTTATTGGGGTGATCTCATCCGGCATATCAGATTTGGTCCCATCGCGAGAAGAATCCAAGAAAGAGGAAAACCCCGAAGCCCAGGAAGCAGCCAAGGACCGGGCGATAGCGTCGGGACTAATGGCCAGGTTTGACGTGACGCCGGTCGCGCGTTCGAAGGTACTGGACCTGAGTTTCAAAGATTCAAACCCAGACAAGGTCCAGAAAATTCTTTCCACATTCCTTACAGTCTATATTCCATATCATTCCCAGGTTTACTCTATGCCTGGAGTCCAGGGCTTTTTTGCCGAACAGCTTGAGGCTTCAAAAGAAAAATATGATCTCACCAGACAAAAACTCACGGAATTTAAGAGTAAATGGAACCTGTCAATTCCTGACCGGCAGGAACAGGATGTGCTTTCAACCCTCAAAATGATACAAGACGCTTTGGTTGACGTTAATTCCAACATAAAACAGTATGATGAGACGTTTTCGATTGCAGGAAAAAGAGATGTAACCACTGGACAACTTGCTCCAAGCGCTGTACGAAGCGGAGAAAGCACCCTTATAAACGTCCTTTCTGTCCAACTGGTCCAGGCTGAACAAAAGCTCTCACAACTTGGTGAAATGTTCGCTGAGGGTAGTCGTGATTACCGTGCAGGGGTAGAACAATACAAGGATGCGAACGATAGATTCAAGTCCGCGTTGAATGCAGAAAAGACCATACTGGAGGTGAAAAAGGCCAGCCTGGAAGCTAGCCGAACCCGTGTCCTACAACAGATGAATCTTTTAGCTCAAAAAAGCGAGGAGTTCAGGGCGTTAAATCTCGATCTCTCTGTAGCGCGCGAACAGTATCTAACATTTATTGGAAAAGAACAGGCGGCTCGTATCGAAGGAGCTGAAAGCCGACAAAAACTCGTTGATATCAAGATACTTGGTGATCCGAGTCGTCCCAAGAATCCTATTTTTCCCAAAACAGGTTTGTATGTCCTTCTTGGGTTCTTATTTTCATTTCCCCTCGGTATAGGAATAATATTTGCAGCCACATTCCTTGATCACTCTTTCGATGATCCTTCCAGCCTGGAGGCGGCTACAGGGTACAAGGTGCTTGCCACATTCGGAAAAGTGAAGAAAGGGGAGCCTCCGGGAGAGGACAAGTGAGTCGCTCCTTAAAAAAGCTGAAAATCCTTTGTTGTGGTTTGCTCTTTGCGTTAGTCTTGGAGGGATTGGTTTTTGCCCAGGATTATATTCCTCGAACAGACACCGGAATAATTCAGGAAATTATTGGTGACAGGATATACGTTCAAGGAAAATTAGGCGCTTACATTTTTGAGATGGTAAACACCTGTTCATGGTGTGAAAGACTGGCCGATGTCGCTGTAGTCTTTGAAAGCTTTAGCCGGGCCTCCATGCATCCGTATCCGAACCCCCTCAACATGGCCTCAGTTCAACTGTTTATCGTGAAGGACGCCCGAGACAATCTGTGACCGTTTGGCAATATCATCTTGCCAGGCTCTCATAAGCGGATATGTAACGATCTATCAATACACGCCAATCTCTATTTTCAGTGACCCATGTTCTGGAACGTTCCCCCAGTTCATTTCGGTAATCCGGATTTTCTATCATTAGCCGACATTTTTCAGCGAGAGCGTCTGTCTGTTCAGGCTGGAAAAGTACTCCGTTGACCCCGTTTGTTACAATTTCCCTGTGACCTCCGATATCGCTTGCTACCAATGGCTTGGCCATCGCCATTATTTCGAGAGGTTTAAGCGGTGTCACCAGGTTTGCCTCCCTGGCGTCTCTCCTGGGCAGGATCAAGAAGTCAAACAACTTGTAATATTCTACTATCAGATCGTTTTTTATTCGCCCTGCGAAAATGACTCTATCGGGGTAGGCTGATTTGGTCGCAAAATCTTTCAATGTAGGCATGAGTTCCCCGTCTCCCACCAGAAATAAGATGAGCGACGGGAACCGGGCTGCAAGGGTCTCAAAGGCTCGCGCCAACAAATCCAAACCTTCATAATAAAAAAAAGTACCAATGTAGCCCATCACCAATTTATCCTGAAACCCGAACCGGTCTACAAGTTCCTGAGACGGCCGCCCCGGGGTGAATTTTCTGGTGTCCACACCATTTGGAGCGATCATGATCTTGCCCGGCTCCACGCCCCTGGAAACGATCTCCGCTTTGAGAGCGTCGGATATTGCAAAGCAAATGTCGGCGCGTTTGAGAGCCTGGGTCTCGAGGAACCGGACACCTCTATATCTTAGAGAAGTTGTCGCCATTCCGTAACGGCTTGTATGTTGGTCTTCCCAGATACCTCGCATCTCGTAAATAGAAGGTATGCCTGTCAGGAGACTCACCATGTCTCCCACCAATCCACAGGTAAACGGCGAGTGGGCATGGATAACATCAGGCTTGTATTTGCGGGCTATCCGCCGTGCCATTTTAAGAAGATTGGCGTTTTGGAGGACTCTTATGGTTGCTCTGCCATATTTTCCATCTTTCACTTCAAGGGTAGGCTCGAGCAATTTTCCGCAACTCCGAAAGTACCTTACCCCGTCAATGAATTCGCTCGATTCGGAATCCAACTTGCCTAGAGGCGCCTGGGAGGGAGATGTAACCACGAGAGTCTCCACTCCTTTGGCTGTCAAATTGGCTACGATTTCTTTGCTCCTGATAGCATATCCATGGGTTCCCGGCACTGATCTGTGAAGTATGTGGAGAGCCTTCATTATAAACTCCTGATTTTCACATGGTTCTTAGTAAATGTAGATCCTCGGCTTGGTCTAAGGAAATCCCTGGTCGCTGAATTATCGTCACGAGTTCGCGTGTGTTCGAAATATTGATGGAAAACTTGAGACAATAAGACGGCGCCACAAGGCCATAGCTCTCTGAATACCATCCCTGCATCGGATCCTTAGATCCCCTTACAACCTGGCATGAAGTTCCTTCAATTTGAGGCAAAATCACTTCACAAAGGTCGTTTTCGTCTGACACGAGAAACTTGTTCCTGCCTATACAATCGATGCGCACCTCAGGATGTAAATGAAAATAGCTCTCGACCAGGGCGTCGCCATGAACCGACACCCTGTCACAAATTATGAAGCCCTTTTCAAGGGAATGCAGAATTATCCTTTTGTGAATGTAAGAATTCGTAACGAGCAACCCTGAAAAAACTCTAAAATTGGTCATTTCGATTGCGTCACTCCAATCGACGCGATAATCCGACGCCCACTTAAAGGTATCAAGAACTTCAGCCTGACCGGTTCTGTTTATTACTAGCGTGTTGTGGCTGGAAGTTTGCCTGAAAAAAGAACGCACATCGAATTGCGCGTTGTAGCGCATGGTTCCGGAATCAACTATTATTGGTTTGTTCTCAATGTTCAACCAGACTGACAAGGCGTCGGCATGTCCATGACCAAATCCTGGATACATGCCAAGTGGCCCTGAATCAAAAACCATCTGGAAATAAGAATCGCGGGAAAAATGATAGCCGCCAACCGGAAAACCCCAATAATTTGATCTTCGGGCTTTTGTCGCCACAGATCGTCCGGATTGCGCAGTCCTGAAAGAATTAAACTTCTCCAAGCCCTCGAGGCCGGTGTTCAAGAACGCCTCAGCAGGATATTTTTCTATTCCCTCTGCGAGACTGGGGGTGTTGAGCAAAGTGGAGCCAGCGGCCAATAACCATGAAAAATCCCAATAATTTTCCAGCCCCCAACCAATGGCGGAACCGGAGTCGGAGTCGCCGATCATTGGAGTTGTTTTTCCACGGTCGGACAGGGCCATAATAAACTCAAGAGAAGATTTCAACCTGCCTGTGACTACATCAGAAAAACATTGGGATGCGGTGCCTGACGCAAAAACGATGGGAAGCAAGAATTCAAGAGCAAATTTCAGATAACTCGTTGATTGTTCTGCGTAAACTCCATCGGACAAAATCAGATCAGGAAGGATTTTTTCGATAGTCTTTAAACCAAAAGCCTTCCATAAAATCGATTCTTCGTAACCTGGGTAAATTAAAGCGAACAACACCAACGCGGAAGCCTCACCCAGTTGGTGATTTCCCAGAGTGTAATGAAGAGTGATTTCTTCTCGCAGATGCGTAGCATGAAGACGATTCCATGCCGTAAGTGTCGATATGAATGTCGAATCCCACATGGGGCTATTCATGAACATTATATGGCAACGGGAGATCGAAAGCAGTCTCAATCCTACTTCAAGATTGCTGCTCCATTCGACTCCCCATGGATATCTCAGTTGGTTGAACCACCAGTCCAAAATCTCTCGAGCGACCGATGCGAACCTGTTGTCTTCTGTCAATCTCCACGCGGCGCCAAGCCATAGCAGGAACTGCAATCTTTGGAGTTCCCAAAGCCACTTCACATCAAAATCAGGCCTGGCTTTACTCTGAAAAAAATTGATGTCCCAATGATTCGTTGAATCCCAACCTTTGACAACTTCTAACGCTTCAGCGTCCTGCGGCTCAAGCGCAGGAACTGAAACCGGAACCTCTTTCCAGCCGAAGAGTTCTATCCTTCCATCTATGGTGTCTTCGGCCAAACTCAATAAATGATCTGTCTCACTGGAATACGATCTTTGAAATGTTTTCCAGAAATCAGGATCATTCAGAAATCCTTTGGGCAAGGTTCCGATCAGCCCCAGGTTACTTTGCCCAACTTCAGGGTTTGCGACATGAGTTGATGAGCCGTAATGATCGCACCAGGCATGGATAGAGGAAGATGTTATGGGGCCGGAATGGCTGTTGACAAAGTCCAGGATCTTTCTACGCCACGACCGAATCTCCAGCCGTCTGGTAAAATCATCAGGCGTCAGGCTCCTCAAGCGCCTGTAGCGGTATTTCCAAACATTCAGGTTCATCAATGGCCATCAACATGGACAATTAACTTAGAGGAACGCTAACCCTTGCGAATCAGTTTTTCAACCAATTTCCGGTAAATAGGATACTGGTCTCTCCACAACATCCTGGAGCCTTTTGCCTTGGCGTTCGAAGCAAAAGAGCGCCTTTTCTCGGGGGATTTGTAAAGCTCGACGACCATCCGGGAAAAGTCTGTTACATCGCCTGACTCCACAAAGGCTATGGAATCCGAACCGTAAAGTTGCTCAAGGACAGATATTCTTGCCGCCACAATTGGCAGTTCCATGTTTACCATCTCAGGAATCTTGAGCGAGAGAGCATTATCCATGTGGCAGTCTTTAAGAGCGGGATATAGCCCGATATCCGCATTCGCCATTATAAACGGCATTTTCTCCAGCGGTACTGGGTCATTGACTTCGAAAATATCTGCAACCCCTAGATCTTGAGCCAATTGCACGCAATCCGAGAGAGCTTTGCCTTCTCCCTTTATTTTTGTAAAGACCTGGAGCTTCAAGCCCGGGATTCTTTCACGAAGAGTGGGAAGAGCCCGGACAACTGTCTGGAGCCCGTATCTGAAAGCTACTGTCCCTACATAGAGGAGAACAAACTGTCCGTCCTCATCTCCCCTAATACGAAGAGCCTCCCTTGATCTAAACATACGCTCATCCGGGAAATTGGTAATGACAGTAATTTTCTTTTCAGGTGTTCCTCGTTCAATGAGTTTGTTTTTGAAAGGTTCGGTCGCGGTAATAACATGCGCGCTGAATCCGACGCAGACCTTTTCCAGAAAAGACTGGACTTTGATAATTGGGTGGTTTGGCCCTATACCGAGTTTTGACTGAGCTAGTTCCGGAGTTGCGTCATGAATGTTCAGTATGATTGGAGTTCCTTTAATCTTTTGAATTGTAGCGCAAAACACCAGAATGTCAGGCATGTTATGAACGTGAATTAGACTGTAACCATTGTGAAAATCCAGCTTGTTCACGTACCAGAACATTAAGAGGATCGACAAGCCCCAATCAATCAAGTGTCTGATTTTCTCCTGACGCTTTCTTGTCATGGGAATAGGAAAAACCCCAATTCGATCATCACTGGACTGGGGCGCTCCTTCTTCAGAAGCCAGGCATATTATATCTACCAGGAACCCGTCATTCACGAGATATTCGGCGTAACGGCGTACGCGAATATCCCGTGAATATACACTGTTAGTGAGCATGAGAATGCGCGGCTTAGTCTCGTTCATCGTCTCTCGACAAAAGAAAGGATTACAGAAATCTGTACAACCATTTCGGAATGTAGAAGACTCGTTTGTTCAGAATCAAGCCCGCAATATGGGCTTCTACCGCCTTGAGACGATTGATGGTGACGTCCAGAACTTCCGCCTTGGTTGTGGTGGCTTCTACAACTATTACTACTGAATCCACAAAACCAGCCACAATATCGCTATCGACAAAAGGAACGACCGGCGGCGTGTCCACAATGACAAACCTGTAACGAGTTCGCAACTCATCAAAAATTTTCCCTATATGTTCCAGGTAGAATTCAGGTCCAGTGGCTGCTCCAGCAATCGGTGAGGCTCCGGCTGAAAGCACGGAAATCCCGCAATCTTCAATCCTGGTAACCGCGTCCAATGATCCATGACCGGCTTCCAAAAGATTTGTTAAAGGAATCTTAGGGAGAACACCCAACGTGTCATGAAATGCTGGCT
This sequence comes from Desulfomonilaceae bacterium, assembly GCA_041662605.1. NCBI lineage: Bacteria > Pseudomonadati > Thermodesulfobacteriota > Desulfomonilia > Desulfomonilales > Desulfomonilaceae > Desulfomonilaceae bacterium. The sequence goes on along the minus strand of JBAZSD010000015.1, from coordinate 73,252 downwards.
TTCGAAGATTGGCTTCCACCACAACGGTCGAATCATGCCCAAATAAGCGGCCCATGGAACTTGCCAGCGCAAGCGCAACCGTGGTAACGCCCTCCCCAAAACGTGACGAAGTTATCTGAACAACCCAGGACTCCTTGACGGCTTCGGTCTGAAACAATGCCCATTGGAGTCTATGCATCTGGTCGGCGTGGGAGGAAGCGAACGACTTTATCATTTGGAAGCCTCAATGTAGAATTAGTTAAATAATCTTAGCTTACAACATGATATAATGTCAACATCATTCATCACATTAATAAACTAATTTAACATGTTGACATATATGCTTCTTTTTGCTAACATCCGAGTCATAGACGTATGCGCATGGCTTTATCAGAATTTGTCATGTTTTCAGCGCAATAACCGATAAGCTCTAAGGAATCGGAAATGATAACGAGAAAAAAGACTCTGGAGATGGCCACTCCCAGGCGAACGGGCGACGAAGAGTCAGCCAGAACTAAAGAGTTTTGCCCTGAGGTTCTGGATCGGGTTGAGGCTTTAAGTCCCTTAGATGATATGGAATTTGGTGAGCTGGAAGCTGAGGTTAAGCTGCCGGAAATTGAAGAGCCTCAGAAAGAGCCTGTTCCGGAAAAGCGCGCTGTACAGGAGAAAAAACTTGAAATACCGAAGAAAATTTATGAACTCCCCAAGAAATACTATATGTACGCCGCTATCGCCCTCGTATGCCTCCTTCTTACCATGTATCTCCTTATCGTTCAGTCATACACCGTTGAGACAAGACTCGTTTTCATAATTGGTAACCGAAACGCTCTAAATAAGGACAACTGGTCTCCTCTCCGTGAAATGTCCGTGCTTCAGAATCCTGCAACATCCTCTCTACTTACCAAACGATATTACAACGGGATTGATCCTCTCAGCTTATTCAACAAAACGGCCCAAAATACTCCAGAGTCTTTCTTTCAGGATATGACCGCAGTCAATCCGTCACTATTGAAAAAGGATTATTTCAAGAATCCCGTTGATTTTGAATCGTGGCTGTCCAAGTCGATATCTTTCGAGCCCGAGTTTTACACCGGCCAGAACCGGGTAGTGATAAAGCTCACGGGAACCAATCCGGAACTTTTAAAGGGACTATTGATGGACTATGTCGGTTCTTATGTCGATCTTAGAAGAACCATTGAAGCCAAATCTAAAGAAACCGCCGGTATTTCAGCCCCAAAAGAGCCGGCGGCTGATAAAACCGCCACGCAGCAATCCATCGACAGTTTGAACGAAAAAATCAAGAGACTCGAATCATTGGAACGCGAGTATGAAATGGTCTTAAAGGTTATAGAAGCAGGTGGGGGTTCTGGGGCAGCCTCGGTAGATCCCCAAAGCCCAGTCTTCACAACGCTTGCCAGATTCCAGGACAAAATCATCCAGCTCGAGATCGAACGCGGCTCGCTTGAGGCGCGTTTCACCCCCCAGAGCCACGAAATCAAATCGATAGATTTTCAGATCGAAGGTGTAAGGGGACTTATGCGTCAACATCTAACAGAGCAGATGAGCTACCTGAAAAAAGATAAGGACACGTTTGTCGCCCAGAAGGCAGAGCTTGAACAAAATTCTCAGGCAAAAACCGAAGTCGCTGAAGAGTCCAGGGATATGAGCAAATCATCCGGCATGCTTGCCAGTGGAGCAAAATGGTATTTCCTGAACGACGGCCTCTCGGTAATCAATGAAAACCCTTTTATTACCAGTAAACCATTGCTCGGAAAACTCGGGGACATAAAAGACGCGTTAGCGGCAAGTCTGTTCTCTTCCGGCAACGGTAGTCGTAACAGACCCACCGGTCAGTACGTCGGTTCAATGAATAACCAGTATGGGCCTCCCCCTGGACAGCAGTATTACGAGCCTTCTCACTATCGTGGAGGGCCGAATATGGAACAGGGTCCAAGGCAACCTATGGACTTTTACCACAATGACGCGAGTTCATTTGTGAGACGTTGATATGGAGATCCTGAGACCATCCAGGGTTTAGCGATTATTGAAAATTAACCTGTTCTCAACCGATTGGTATCAAGAGAGGATCGCCATGGGTTCTCAGAATAGACGAAAAAAGACGGTATCCGACAGAAGTAGCAGCGGCAAATTGTGTCATCGAGTCTGGATAGCTTTCCTCATTGTCTCGACCATTGTCTTGGGACAAGGACTAGCTGGCGCTGACGCTCTGGAATATCTCTCGCCCTGGTCTATAGGCACTGAATTCATGTATAGCTTTATCGACGGACAAATGGGGTTTGACCAGACCCCGACAGGGTTTGGGACGCTCAACGATCTGCGGAGTGACCTCGGGTTGCCACAGGACAATCAAACATTCCGAGTGTATGCCACCATGAGGCCACTTGAGCACCACATGCTTAGAGTCTTTGGTAGCGTGCCGGAACTGTATCAGGCGGAGATCAGGCCACAGAAAGAGTTGAGAATCACAGAGCTTCCGGGGGCTACAGGAACAACCACAACGAATACAACTAACAACAGGGTCATAGTCTTTCCCGTAGGGAGCATCGTAAAATCCCAAATGAGAACAGCCCAATTTGGTTTCGGGTATGATCTGGATTTTGTTAAAGGCCCTGGGCACGCGGCCGGACTGCAAGGTGAGCTTCGTTACATCGACTTGCGTGTCAGTCTTGCTGATCCCGATGCGCTTGCCTTTCCACCTCCCGGTGGTGGTGACACCGGTACTAATATTGGTTATCAGAGCAACATTATCAGCCTGGATGAGTTGGTACCGTGTCTCGGCGCTCACGCACAGGCTGTGCTTCCATTCGGGTTCAGCCACATGTTCCCGGAACTCACATTAGGCGGGTACACCCGGATGAGTTTCGGTTTATATCCCGGGTACGTCAATTATGTGGATATCCAGGCTGGCTTGCAGTTGAATTCCGGCTCCAAGTGTGGAAGTAGGCGGTTTCTGGTCGCCAAATTCGGACTGGAGCATGAAAGCATCCTTCATGACGGAGCTGCTAGGGCAGGGCGCGTCATGGAATTGAAACGTGAAGGATTAACATGTGCGCTTGAGGCGGTATTTTAATTAGGGTCGACTTCTTTCCGCTGTGCGCAGTTTTGCCGCAGGGTCAAGGGTATGGTGGTGTCAAAATGAAAACGATCGTAAACGTCAATAAAATTGAGTCGATTAAGCGCAAACTGTGTCTGATTGCTATGACCCTGTGTCTAGTACCAGTTATCCTGGGCGGTTGCGTGACGACAAAAGATCGTGCGGTAGGGCAGATAGATCACCCGGCGAAAGCGATTGCGTCGGCAATAACGAATCATTTTCCAACTTCCCTTTATCATCTTTCCGAAGGGGATTCGCTGGAAATCATGTACCTTACCAGGCCGAAAGAGACTACAGCCCCATACAAGCTTCAGGTCAAGGACGCGATAGACGTGGAATTTACGTACCACCCGGAGATGAACCGCACGGTTCGTGTGCGTCCTGACGGTAGAATCAGTATCCCTCGAAAAAAGGATGTATCGGTGGCGGGGATGACCCCCGATCAAATTAGCGCGATGCTGAAACAGGTATATTCAGATCTGTTGAAGGATCCTGAGATTACGATCACCGTTCGAGAATTCGGAGCGAAACTGGATGAACTCCAAAAAGCTCTTGCAACTGCCCCATACGGACAGGCCCGATTGGTAACAATTCGACCGGACGGTCGAATCTCCGTGCCCATGATTGCCGATGTCCAGGCAGCCGGACGGACAGTGCCACAATTGACAGAGACGTTGAACACATCCTATCAGCATTTGATCTCAGACATGAACATTTCCGTATTGTTAAGGGACGTGGTCGGAAACCTGGTGTTTGTTGACGGACAAGTCACGAAGCCTGGAGTTTTCACCATGAAGGGCCCGACCACTGTTCAGCAGGCGATCGCGATGGCGAATGGAACAGCACCGACGGCCGAGCCCCGCTCTGTGCTCGTGCTGAACAAAAACGCAAATGGACAGATTGTTCCAAAAACTGTCGATCTCACCAGGATTACAGGCGGCACCGATTATCTTCTGCGTAAAGATGATCTGGTCTATGTGCCTAGAAGCCTGATTTCAAGAGCTGATATTTGGGTGGACCAGAATATAAAACAATTGCTGCTATTTAACGGTTGGTCGCTGGGAATGGGAACAAACGTAGGTAGATCGAGTTCCAGATAGCATTTAACTATCTTCTCGGAAAAAAGGGTCGAATTATTCGGCCCTTTTTCATTCCAGAGAAGATGATGGCCGTTGCAACCGGTACCCCCACTGATCAACTATTCGCCAGGCGTCTAAAGATCCTTTCATAATCATCTTGAATGTCCTCAGACCATCCCCCGCTGTAATAGTCGTGCGATTAAGTCTGAATTGGTCGCATCCGATATGATTTAATCCATGTATGGCCGTAACCGCATATGGGTATCCACATTTATGTGTCGCTCGGACAATCCCATCTGAAAAATCCCTGAGAGTTCCATACGGATATGAAATGCCGTCAGGCGCAGTTCCAAGTTCCTGTTCAAGGCGATCGTATGATTCCTTGAGTTCTAGTTCAACATCATGACCGTTGAGCGTTCCCAGGCTCCTATGGGTAACCGTGTGCGAACCAATGTTGAATCCTGATTTCTTCAATTCTTTGACTTCATGCCATTCCAGATAGCCACTGAGCGAATGTCCGGCTTTCTTGTCCAGTATTCCGGTTATGACAAAGAAACAGGCAGGCGTCTTGAACCTAGTCAAAATGTCCCCAACCACACCGGCCGCCTCGGAGTAACCGTCATCAAAAGTGACACATACCGAGCCATCCTCCAACTTTGACCGACCCTGCAATCCAAGCGCCATTTCTTGCAAACTGACTACGGGATAATGGTCCGTCAGGAAAGCGACATGATCTCTAAAATGGGAAGTTTTCAGACTGTAAGAATCAAGAGGGTTTTGGGTAATTCGGTGGTAGGTAAGTATTCTAAAGCCGTTTTTAAAATATGAGGAATTCCTATAAATGAAACCTGCGCCGCTGACTTCGGAGCCCCATTCCACGCCCCACTTCAGAGTTCTTTTCAATAGCCATCTAGGGGTCACAATTTATCTCTTCGATCTAGCGATTGAATCCCATTCTAGGTGATAAATTCCAAACCAAGCCGATTCAAATAATTCCATGCTATCTTCGCGTCAGCCTCGAAACCATCCTCAGTCAAGTCGATGTGATCGATACCCTCTTTAGTGCTTTGAGGGACCTTTTGGTGTTTACGGATAGACTCCAAAATTTTTGACGCGTTTTCATTATTGACTTGTTCAGGCTTTAATAGGAACTCCAACTTTACTAAATCGCCTTCTGAAAATATGAGAACGTCGAACAAATCAAAGAATTCAACTCCGGCTCCACCGTCGCTTATGTCCAGGAGATCGGCAAGACAGTCTCCTTCCTTTATTTTTATTCGAAGCGAGTTAGGAACCCTGACTTTAATCCTTGGGTATTTTCTTGCGTCTCCGGATTTCGGCATTGTTCAACTCCCGCCTGGAAGGCTGACAACTGATGAAACCTTGATTTAGAGTCCGAACTCTTATAATATTTTCTAACTTATCGAAAGAAGCGCGTCAAGGCCAACTTTCTAGTGCTAAGTAGGCCTCATTCCTAAGGGGTTTGTTGAAAGATTATGACGCCGGATAATTGAATTGTCTGACTACCAAATAGTCGGGTTTTTCTCTCAAAAAATTGCGCTAATCCTTTACTGGTTGACATTTTGAGTGTATAAAGTTAAATTAATATACATGAGGCCGTCTTCATTTGTATCATGACTCCCCCCCCTTGATACTTTCCCGGAGACGGTCTTCTTTTTTGGGCCAAGGAATTGGAATAGTGTTGGTCACTTGTGACAATAATGATGTCCATGGAGTTCCCGGGATTTCGTCTACTTCAGGCAAAGAACCAAACACCTTCAGCCCCGGGGAACAGATAACACTCCTTAATTACGGCACAATTAAGCTAGCCACATATTTCTCCCATGTGGCGGTTATTTCGATTGACATTCTAAATTAGTTGAACTATTAGCGGGAACAATTAATTGGATCCCAACTAAATGGTTGATCAGGAGATATGGATATGCGAATTATTAGCGCGTCCGGCCAGGAAACCAGGCTCAAACCCTATCAACGGTTGAAGGATGATCCCAAATTTGACCTAATTCGCAAACTCATAAACAGTTTTCCTCCCGAGAAGCTAATTAATCTTAAAAAGTACATCAAGGACCTGGAGAAATCTTAATAAACTTTCCGAAACGCAAACTGGATTTATTTTCCCGCACATTCTTCATTATAAGGAAATCATTCCCATTCAATAGTGCTAGGGGGTTTTGAAGAGATGTCGTAAACTATTCGGTTGATACCTCTTACTTCATTGATGATCCTGTTTGAAATTGTGGCCAGAGTCTCATGAGGTATCCTGAACCAGTCGGCGGTCATGCCATCCGTAGAGTGGACCGCCCTCAGAGCTGCAACATGCTCATAAGTCCTTTCATCTCCCATCACACCCACAGATTTTACAGGTAAAAGAACCACAAACGCCTGCCAGATATCCCTGTACAGACCTGCTCTTTTAATCTCTTCTATAGCGATTGCGTCCGCCTCTCTCAAGAGATCAAGCCTTTCCTTTGTGATTGCGCCGAGAATTCGGACAGCCAAGCCGGGACCAGGAAAAGGGTGACGCCATACAAGAGATTCGTCCAATCCCAACGTGATCCCTAATTCCCTGACTTCGTCCTTAAACAATTCCCGCAAAGGCTCAATCAGGTCCAGACGCATCTTTTCCGGCAAGCCCCCAACGTTATGATGGCTCTTAATAGTCGCTGACGGCCCGCCCTTGAAAGAAACGCTCTCTATAACATCAGGATAAAGTGTGCCCTGAGCTAAAAAACGAACATCCGGAAAATTCGAGGCCTCTTGATCAAATACTCCTATAAACTCGGCTCCTATAATTTTTCTCTTTTCTTCAGGATCAATGATGCCTTTAAGTTTACTAAGAAATCGTTCAGAAGCGTCAACATGGTCGACCTTGATCCCAAGTCCGTCCTCCAAAAACTCATGAACCTGCATGGCCTCATCCTTACGAAGGAGGCCATTATCTACAAAGATCGGGTGTAGGCGATCCCCGATTGCCCTGTGCAGGAGAGCGACCATAACCGACGAATCCACGCCACCTGATAGCGCCGCTACGACGTGCGCCTTCCCCACTCGATTGCTCACATCCCGCAATGAATTTTCGATAAATGATGACATTGACCAAGTCGGTTGAATCTTTGCAATCCTGAAAAGGAAGTTCTCCAGAATCAATTGCCCACTGGGGGTATGGACGACCTCGGGATGGAATTGCACTCCGGTAATCAGTCCGTCTAGACTCTCAACAGCGGCGACCGGAGTATCCGAAGTTGCGGCTACAACATGACAATTTGGAGGAGGAGAAATGACCTTGTCCCCGTGACTCATCCAGACCTGCGGATCGTCTCTGTCGACTCCGTAAAAAAGAGATGAGTCCGGGGAGACGTAAGTAAGCACGGCGCGTCCATATTCCCTTTCCGATGCCTTCTCTACCAAACCTCCCAGAGTATGCGCCAGAGCTTGGAGCCCATAACAAATGCCCAGAACAGGCGCTTTAAAGTCGAGGATCCTTGCATCCAACTGGGGAGAATCCGGATCGTAAATACTGGCAGGGCCTCCGGACAAGATTATGGCCGAGGGGCGATGAGTTTTGGCGATCTCTACGCCTGTGTGAAAAGGATGAATCTCTGAATATACACCAGCTTCCCGCACTCTTCTGGCTATGAGTTGAGTATATTGGGATCCGTAGTCCAGAATCAAAACATAAGAATCGTATATCAATGAATCACCTCATTGGATCAGAAGATAGAACGAAAAAGACCGGAGAAACCTCCGGTCTTTTAAAAATGTAAATCAGAGAATTCAGACTTTATCTAACCTGCTGCTTCTTGATCATCTCGTATCCGAGGCCTGGTGTTACGCAAGGATTGCAGCCGGGAGATTTAACAGTGTATTTTTCTACGTTACTGACGAGCTTGGAATTCGGGGGAAGCACTGGAGGAGCGCCCCAAGCGACAGGCCCACCAAAAGCGGGAGCAACACACTTCGGGGGTATAATCTGAACTTTTTCACGACAGGTTGTGCCTTTCCATACGCCCCAGGGACGGAAGCCACCAGTATACTGATCACAGCCGCCCAACATCAATGTGCTGTCACCACCGGCGGTTCCGGCAGTAGCTTTACTGAAGGTTGTTTTGACTTTCATGGGAATCATTATCATATCCCCAGTGTTAGCATAGCCAGGCCCAGGCATCCCGCATACTTGCGCCTCGGCTACAACCATCGCGCTCATCATGATGGCCATCGCGCCTAGCAGAACGACAATTCTTTTAACCATACCCAAATCCTCCTTTTATTAGGCCCCACAGAAGTAAAGCGTGGAACCAAATGTGGAATTATAGACAAAGAAAGCAATTTGATACTTTGATTATCAGAATGGCTCCAAGAAGTCAAGATATTTTTTCTCGATCCACTCTGATCCATAAGCCACTACATCAAGGGTAACACAAAAAATCCCGGTGAAAAAGTTTTTTTTACTCTGTCCATTTTTTCCTCGTCTTAGTGAATAAATCATATCTCAAAACCCTGAGTCGGCGCAATCCTAAATTTAACATCTCAAAGACTTCTTGGATCTGTAACCAACCCAGTCAATGCGCTTGCGGCAGCCACTGCCGGTGAACTCAAAATTACCTCGCTTTCAGGATGCCCCATTCGGCCGACAAAGTTTCTGTTCGTCGTGGAAATAGCGCGTTCACCACGCGCCAGAATTCCCATATGACCGCCCAGACATGGCCCACATGTGGGGGTCGAAACGACGCCGCCGGCCTCAATGATGGTCTCAATTATACCCTCTCTAATAGCCTGGATAACGACTTTCTGAGTCGCAGGAATGACGATCAGCCGTACTCCTTTAGCGACCTTGGCGCCTTTCAGGATGGACGCCGCTATTCTAAGGTCCTCAATCCTGCCGTTTGTGCATGATCCTATAACCACCTGGTCCACTTTCATTTCCTTAACTTCTGCGGCAGGCTGCACGTTTTCCGGAGAAAATGGTAAGGCGACGAGCGGCGGTATTCCGTCCAGTTCTATTTCAGAATGTGAGGAATACTGGGCGTCGGGGTCAGACTCATATACGTTATAGTGTCTTGATCCATACAGGTCAGCGTACTCCTTGGTAATAGAATCGAATTCAAAGATCCCGTTCTTGGCCCCGGCCTCTATAGCCATATTTGCTATTGTAAACCGATCGGCCATGGTTAAAGCTGATACCCCTTCTCCTGTAAATTCCATCGCATGGTACAACGCGCCGTCCACCCCGATGTCTCCAATTATTTTGAGAATGAGATCCTTTCCACTAACCCATGCCCCAAATTTACCCTTTAGGATGTATTTCATCGACTCGGGGATTTTAAACCAGCATTTACCGGTCAACATAGCCGCAGCGAAGTCGGTGCTTCCCACTCCTGTGGAAAACGCGGACAAGGCCCCGTAGGTGCAGGTATGGCTGTCCGCTCCTATGATCAAATCTCCAGGACGGACCAACCCCAGTTCGGGGAGAAGGGCGTGCTCAATACCCATTGATCCGAGGTCAAAGAAATTGACGATCTCCATTGCTTTTGCGAATTCACGGGATTTTGCCAACATCATGGCGGAATCAATACTCTGGGCAGGGTTAAAATGATCCAGGACTATGACTACCTTTTCCGGATCAAAGACTTTGGTTCCCCCTGCTTCCTTGAAAGGCTTTAAAGCCAACGGCAGCGTGATGTCGTTTGCGAGGGCGATGTCCACATCAGCCTCAATAAGCTGTCCGGGTTTTACATATTCCAAACCGGCGTGAACGGCCAGTATCTTTTCTGTTATTGTCATTCCCATTTTTTAGTAATTCCTCGTAGATATGTATTGTCTAACAGCCGCGTCCCAAGGCCGCATCTTCATACCTGTGAAACGCTCAAACTTTGATGTGTCAAGAACTGAATAAAGCGGTCTTGGGGCGGGACGAGCAAGCTGCTCGGTACTGATCTCCTCAATTTCTACCCCATCGATCCCCGCGAAGTTCAAGATCTTGGAAGCAAAATTGCTCCATGTAGTGGTATCAGAATTTGTGACATGGAAAATTCCGGAAGGCTTGAGTTGACAGAGCTTCAATACTGAGTCCGCCAAATCCACAGTGTAGGTGGGCGCCCCTCGCTGGTCATTCACGATTTTTAGCCTGCTGTTTTGCTTTGCAGCCCCGACTATGGTATCGACAAAATTTTTGCCATTTGAGCCATACAGCCACTGAGTCCTTACAATCAGATAATTTCGTTCAAGAACCGTTCTCAATCTTATCTCGCCCTCGAGTTTTGACTTACCGTAGATTCCCAATGGATTGGGGGTGTCATCTTCCAGGTACGGCTCATTTTTGGAACCATCAAAGACATAATCGGTGCTTATGTGCACGAAATAGGATCCGAAATCCCTGGAGGCTAGCGCAAGATTTTCGGGGCCAGTGGCGTTAACCCTGAAAGCTTCATCTCTGGAGGACTCACATCCGTCTACATCGGTCATTGCCGCAAGGTTGATCACCATTCCAGGTTTGACGTCGTTGAAAACGAGACGAACCGAATCCAAGCTACCTACATCTATATCTCCCAGGTCTGTTGCAACGTAGCCAACACCTGCCTGGTTCAATGCGGCGCACAAATCATGTCCGAGCATCCCTCGAGCGCCTGTGACCAGGCATGGGACTAAGAAATCAAGCATCCATTCCTCCAGACGTTTTAATCACTCCCTGTAAATTCAAATAACGCCAAAAAACTATCTGAACCAAATTTTCGCGTCATGTCCGATAATCTTGGCAAACATGAGAAAAAGGCTTCATTTAACATGACAGGGTAGTCTATTATGATCCAGTTGAAAGCGCTCTTCCCTTAAAGTTCTCTTTATTATGACATTGTTCTTTTGCATGGATCAAGGACAGTCATGAAACCAATAATCAGATCCGCCACTGAAAAGGACGTGGTTGAGATAGCGTCGTCGCTGGGTGACAGTCCCATACGAAGATCGTTTCAAGATTTTCTTTCCAGGGACAAATCGTTTTCACCTAATGATGAAAATCTGATCATAACCATTTTGGAAATTGAAGGAAAACCCCACGGGGTTTCCGTATGGTCCCTGGCAACGGACCAAGAAATAGTCCTCGCAGTGTTTTGGACATCTGATGAAGCAAGAAAAACTGGACTGGACGTCAGATTCCTCAGGAGAGAAATCCTGGCTTGGGCGGCAAGAAAAATATTAAAAGTCCGAATGACGGTATTTGAAAGTGAGTCATTAAGTGTCGCCAACACATTGATCACTTGCGGATTTTTCCACGAAGGGATGGAGTGGTCCTCTGTACCTGAGGGAGAGAACCGGTTCAGATTTGGGAAAAAGCTAATCTATGAGTCTATTCCTCATTCCAGTTTGGTTGGTTTTCTGGAGAAGTTATTCGTTTCCCTGGGTTATGAAACCAGGATTGAAAACGGAGCCCTCCTCTATAGGCCCGGCCCCGGACATCGGGGGCCGTTTGTTTCTGCCTCTTGGCACAGAATCAATCGCCAGGGACCGAACCTGATAGTTAGTCCGCCGGCGCGTCCGCTGGAATCGTATGAATTGGAAATGCTCTTTTTCCCTCTAATCATAGAAGGACATGACGAAAGCCCACTAATGATTACTCTCGATAAAAAAAGAGCGATAGGCATGATTGATATGCCTCGGGAAGAAACGAATCACGAGAATTTGTTGTTTACTGAAAATTCTGCGCGTCAAATACTTCGGCGTAACCTTGTATACACTTTTCCGACAGGATTTCACGAGATCAGAAAAGGATTGCCGATACTGTTCTACGTTAATGGCGTCGGAGCGGTAGGCCAGGCCAGGATAGAAACCTGGACGTTCGAAGATCCTAGGAACTTGTGTAAAGCTCTCTATGACGACGAGACATATGACCTTGATCACGTGCGTGAACATGTGGGTGTAACAGGCCCCAAAAAGGGTAAAACGCTTGTATTGAGTTATGAATATTACAGAGTCTTCAAGAGGCCGGTTTCACTGGATGCAATGAAGGTCAGCGACAAGGATTTCAATCCACAACGACAACGCTCTATCTCATACGAGTTTTTTAAAAGTATTTGTGGGATGGGGACCGAATGATCCACCACTATCCTTATGTTGTGAGGAAGCCGGTATTACGGAGCATTCAATGATAATTGAGTATAAAGGAATCAGACCCAAGCTCGGCAAGGAGGTTTTTATAGCTCCCGGAGTAGTCTTGTTGGGCGATGTGGAAATAGGGGATTTCAGTAATCTATGGTTCTATACTGTAGCCAGAGCTGACGTTAACTACATTCGCATCGGTCGGCAAACGAACATACAGGATCTTTGCGCGCTACATGTCACCAGTGACAAATTTCCGCTAATTATTGGAGATGAAGTGATAGTGGGGCATAGGGCCGTATTGCACGGAGCCACAATTTATGACAGGGCGTTAATCGGTATCGGAGCCTTGGTCCTTGACGGTTGTGTAATCGAGGAAGGAGCCGTAGTGGCGGCAGGCGCCGTGGTCAGCCCTGGGACCATTATTCCCGCGAACAAGGTAGCTGTGGGTGTTCCGGCGCGTCCGATCAGGGATTGCACCGATGAGGAGCGTGAGTTTCACACACAAAACTCCCAAAAATATCGGGATTACGGGAACAACTTTTCAGCCATTACCAGAATCATGGAATAATCTACACAAAGATGACGTTTTGATGCGAGGGTGATGAATAAAAGGCTGAATATTATCGACAGAGCTTTTTATTAATGTAATACTTTAATTATTGACAATATCATATTGTTATGCTTTATTTATTTTCAGTTGCGCTGCAACGGTATTCATAGAAAACGGGAGGATCAAGCATGCCTCATTCTCACAATATTGATTACTACATCGGCCATGTGAAAGAAGAATCACTGGCCGAAGCCCTTGCTGATTTTGAAGATCCCCTAGAGGGTGGTCCTGTTGATTTATTATCCTCCCTTGAAGTCGACGAAGATTTTTCTGACGAAGAACTTACGATAGACTTCGACGATTTCTGATCTCATATAATTATACAACAAAAGCAGACGACCTAAACCCGTACAGGCTTAGGTCGTCTGCTTTTTAGGGTCGTTAATTTTTTTTGCTTGAGCGATTAACTTAACGCTGACGCTATCTGTAGAAGAGTTTTGACGAGAAATTGCTGGAGAAAAACTATGGCAAGCAGGACGATTAGCGGCGAAAAATCTATTCCCATTTGTGGCAAAGGAAGGTGACGCCTCACAAAGTTGAACACGGGTTCCGTAATTCCATAAAGGAAACGGACTATGGGATTGTAGGGATCAGGATTAACCCACGAAATAAGTGCGGACACGATTACAATCCACATGTAAATGGAAAGCGCTATGTCAACTACATTGGCTAATGCGTAAACCAAGTTTCCTAAAACGAACATTTTTTCCTCTTTTGGGATCCCACAAAATCAAAAGCGCCCTTAGGCGCAAATAAAAATACAACCAAATGTTCAAAGGAAAATTCACCACAAAGTGGAATATAGATCAAAGCCACTTTTCTTGGGGCGAAATTCCATAATAAAAATTATAAACTAACGGCCCAGAATCCAATTATTTGATGGATTCCTTCAGAGCTTTCGCCGGGGAAAACTTCGGAGCCTTAGTTTCGGCGATCTTGATCTTTTCCTTTGTTCTAGGATTGATTCCGGAGCGCGCCTGCCTGACCACTACAGAAAATTTACCGAATCCGGGGACGGAGATTTCCTCCCCTGCCACCAACGCATCCGATATGGTTGAAAAAACCAGGTCTATCGCTTCCGACGCGTGCTTCTTGGTTGTCTGGCCTTTCTCTGCAAGTTTGTCCACAAATTCAGCTTTTGTCATTTCCACGCCTCCCTCGAGTTGATCAGAAATTTATGTCACTAAAATCAATGATGGTTCTATACGTCCCCCGAATGTCAAGTGTCAAGAAAATATTGCGTTTATTCGAATCAAAAAGATTCCTGCGGCAGCTTTATTTCTATGTTTGGAATCAATACGAGTTACTTTAACACCGCTGAGGCGCCGATTAAGTTACTTGAATTAAGTTAAAAATGACTCTAAATAATATAACTAACATCTTGTCATTATGTTATATAATTTAGACAACCCTGATGTCCAAAGTGTGTTAATCTATTTCCGTGCGCTAGAAATAGTTTCAAAGGAACATTGATGAATTACAATAACGGTTGACTGAAAAAACGCGTACATGTAAAGGTCAATTATAAACTGTTTCCATACTTATCAAATCATGTCCTGACGACAGAGGAGGAAAAATGGCTAGGACTTTAGTAATCGATCAAGAGGCTTGCAGTGGTTGCGGAACATGTGCGGCTATTGCGGAGGATTGTTTTGCTGTAAGCGATGAGACCGATAAGGCTTATGTGGTGGATCAAAGCGCGTGCTCAGAGGACGAAATCCAGGAAGCGATTGACACCTGCCCGGAAGAGGCGATCAGTTGGCAGGAGTAAGATCTGGGAACATGTATCGCCCCCAAGATTGTTTATGCTTATGAACAGATCATTTTAGGCGCTGGAGATGTATTCTGGAGATAATAGCGTTGATTTCTCTGGGACTGATTTTAACCCCCGTCTCAAAGAGCTTTATAATGAAATGGACGTCGTCTACAAAGAGGCGTCGTTTCAGGCAGGGTTCAACTGCGAAGGCTGTGACGGAACGAAGTGTTGCACTGTCGATCTAATCGTTCACACCTTTTCGGAAATGCTTTATATGAGGCGGGGCGTCCGCGCCTTGGATGAACCCACAAAACTGGAAATAGAACACAGAAGTCTACAAATTGTGGAACTCAAGCGATTAGATTCCTCTGGAGATCCATACAGAAATTCAGTTTGCGCTGCCAACTTCGACGGTAGGTGCGCCATTTACGAATACCGACCCATGATATGTAGATTGGCGGGTATCCCCCATTTCATTGATAACCCAAACAAAAACCGCATCTCTGGAACAGGCTGTCCCCGATTCGAGACTGATATACGTCACAATAGACCAGAAGTACAGATCGACCGAACTCCGTTCTATCGGCGGATGGCTGACCTGGAGCTTGAAATGATTTACATGAGGGGTAAGAGAACCAAAAGGCTCACTATATCTGAAATCTTGTCATCATCTAGCTTGTGAGATTTGTTCTAATCGCTTCAGCGGAAACTCCCCTGACAATAAGCACCTTGTTTCTGGAATGTTCCCCTCTTTTTATAGATACGTCCGACTGGGGAATCCCCAACTTTTTTGCGATCAATTTGACGAGATCCTTATTCGCCTTTCCTTCGACAGGAGGGCTGGTCAGCTTTACCGCTAATTTGCCGTCAGATTCGAGTGAAATATGGTTCGACGAGGAGTTCGGGGTCACCCTGACCACAAGGGTAAGTGTTTCATCTTTTCCTGTCGGTCTCAACTTTGAGCCCTGGATGGAAAGATGAGCCTCATGCAAAAAATGAACGCGCCTATCGACAGAGCGGAATCAGCGATATTAAAAGCCGGCCAATGTAATCCCCTTGCGTAAACATCTATAAAATCAGTGACTTCTCCAAACAATATCCTGTCGATAAAATTTCCGGCGGCTCCCCCGAAAAATAGGGCTAATCCTATAACAGAATAAAAATCCAGCGGCTGAAACACAACTATCCAGGCTATTACAACCAGGGCCACAAATGACACGATCGACAAAGCGATTCTCCCCACGGTTCCAGCATTTTCGGCAAATACGCCAAAAGCGGCTCCAGGGTTTTTGACATGGGTAAAGTTCAATAAACCAGGTATTATGATTTCAGATGTATTAATAGGAATAGCGTTCAAGATCATAAACTTCGTTACTTGATCCAAAAGAATGACAAAAATTGAAACAAGCCAGAAAATAGTAAGTGTTTGTTTCCTGCTACGAACCATAATCTTAAAAATATATTCCGTCTGAGTCAGACACTGGATGTTATTCGACTTCGACCAACACAGCCGCGCACCTTGGGCAAAGATCAGGGTGCCTGGAGTTTGTTCCTATTTCAGAACTCCAGATCCAACATCGTGGGCACTTGGCGCCTTGGACGCGCACAACAGCGACCTCGACCCCCACTAGGGGATCCTCATCATCGGAAACTTTTGTCTCAATATTTCTCGACCGCAGTTCAATCTGAGACACTATGAAAAATCCCTCCGGATCTTCCATGGACTTCACTTTTTGAATGAAATCCTCTGGACCGCTAATTATGAGCTTTGCTTCGAGAGAAGACCCGATTGCTTTTGAAGCTCTAGCTTCCTCAAGCGCCTTTGAAGCTTCCTGTCTCAACGCCAACATATCGTTCCATTGAGACCTTTGTTCCTTCGTTAAGGTTACTCCCTCTATAGTGTCCGGAAAACATGTGAGATGAACACTCGACTGATTTCCTGCCCTATTTTGAAATTCGTTCCAAACTTCCTCCGCTGTAAACGCCAAAATAGGAGCCATCAATCTTATCAAGGCCGAAAGGATATTATCCAAGGCGGTTTGAGCTGATCTCCTCAGCCTTCCGTCTGACTTTTCGACGTACAACCGATCCTTGAGAATATCCAGGTACAATGAAGACAAATCCACTGTGCAATAATTGTACAGGGTGTGAAAGACCACATGGAAATCAAAATCCTCGTATGCCTTTTTAACTCTGGCTATGACAAAGTTGAGCCTGTCCAGAGCGAAGCGATCGAGCGCTGTCATCTCCCCGGGGGAGACCTGTTCGGCTGGATTAAAGTCAGCCAGGTTTCCCAACAGGAATCGGCATGTGTTCCGTATCCTGCGATAGGCTTCGGAAAGCCTATCGAGAATCTCGGGAGAAATTCTTATGTCATCACGGTAGTCCTCCGCAGAAACCCATAGCCGTAGAACATCAGCTCCATATTTGTCTATTATCTGAGAAGGTTGAATTACATTTCCTAAGGACTTGGACATTTTCTTGCCCTGGCCATCGACTACGAATCCATGAGTGAGAACGTTCCCGTACGGGGCGCGATCGCGCGTTCCAACAGAAGTGAGCATTGCGCTATGAAACCAACCTCGATGCTGGTCGCTGCCTTCAAGGTACATGTCACAGGGATATTTTAAAGATGGTCTGCTCTCAAGAACCGCTGCCCAACTCACTCCGGAATCAAACCACACATCAAGGATGTCCCGTTCTTTAATAAACGACTGTCCGTTACATGATGGACACTTGAGACCTGCGGGCGCAAGGTCTTGAACTGTAGACTCGAACCAAACATCCGCTCCTCTTTCTTCAAAGAGCTTCGCTGTTTTTTCAAAAAGTTCCGGCGGAGCTACCACCGTGTCACAGTCTGAACATCTAAGAGCGGTAATAGGAACCCCCCAACTGCGTTGCCTGGAAATACACCAATCAGGTCTGTGCTCGATCATGCCGTAAATTCTATCCCGGCCCCACTTTGGAATCCACCTGACAGTGTCGATCGCCTCAAGGGCGGATTCTCTCAAACCAGTTTTGTCCATGGAGATGAACCATTGATGGGTAGCCCGGAAAATGACCGGTTTCTTGCATCGCCAGCAATGAGGATAACTGTGATCCATTTCTTCGGAAGCCATGAGGGCGCCAACTTCGTGGAGCTTCTCTATGATCTCCCTATTTGCGCTGAAGACGAATTTCCCCGCGAAAAATCCAACTTCGTCGGTGAATCTCCCACGATCATCGACAGGCGCGTAAACGTCGATATTATATAAACGCCCGACTTCATAATCTTCCTGGCCATGACCAGGGGCAATATGAACTAGCCCTGTCCCTGTGTCCAACGTGACGAAATCCGCCAGAATTAGCTGCGAGGTTCTATCATAAAGCGGATGAGCGCATCTCAGACCTTCAAGAGTTTTTCCGGAGAATTCGGCGATAATCTTGAAGTCATTGATTCCAAACGTTTCCATATTTATCGACACTAATCGTTGAGCGAGAATGTAAACCTCGTCGCCCACCTTGACCGCGGCGTAAGTCTCGTTGGGGTGCGCCGCGATGGCAAGGTTTGCAGGTATGGTCCACGGAGTGGTGGTCCATATAATCACGGAAACCTTTTCGTTTTGAAGTCCTGGAATTCTGGAAGAAAAATCGTCAACAGCTCTGAATTTTACATATATGGAAGGACTAGCCGAATCGGCGTATTCCACCTCGGCTTCCGCTAAGGCCGTTACGCAGGATGAGCACCAATAGACCGGTTTCTTACCTCTATACACTGCCCCGGAATGAAAAAAATGGCCCAGTTCTCTTACTATCGCCGCCTGATAGCTGTAATTCATAGTCAGATAGGGATCCTGCCATTCACCGAGGACTCCGAGCCTTTGGAATTCCTTTCGTTGAATATCTATAAACTTCGTGGCATATTCACGGCATTTTTGTCGGACCTGCACCTCAGTCATCTGAGCCTTTGACTTCCCTAGTTCTTTGTCAACCTGATGCTCTATAGGCAACCCGTGGCAATCCCAACCTGGAACATAATCAGAATTGAAACCAGCCATGAATTTCGATTTCACAATTATATCTTTTAATATCTTGTTGAGAGCGGTTCCCAGGTGTATGTGGCCATTCGCATACGGAGGCCCATCATGGAGGATATATTTTGATCTGCCCTGCGCCGCTTCAAGGATTTTGTCATATATTTTTGACTCTTCCCAATGTTTTAAAATGTCAGGCTCTTTCTTGGGAAGGTTGGCCCTCATGGGAAAGTTAGTTTTCGGCAAATTTAGAGTATCTTTGTAATCCATTTTGTTTCCTCCGGAGCGCCGGTCGGAGTCGGTGGCGCCATTTTTCAGGTCCCATCATAATACAATCTTTTAAAATCAATCATTGTGCTGGTAAAGTCAACGAAAACATTTTTGAACGACGATGAAGATGGAGAGATTCTTTTGAACTTGGTTGAGTTATTTGATAGTAATTAGTATAATTGATTATATATGGTTAACAACAAAATATTATGAACAAGTTATTTTTATACATATTATTATCTGTTATAGCTGCTATTAATTGCAGTTGTATTGTGAAGTCCCTCAATCCAACTCAAGAGGAAGCTGTTCAACCTACTAAAGGTTACGGAACCCTATCAAACTTTCCATTTAAAGAAGCATGGTACGGCCTGTATTTTCAGGAAGATAAAATAGGGTATAGCCATTTCAAAATACAGCCTCAAAGGGAAAACTTTGTCATAGAAAGCGATTCGATGATGAGGCTGACAGCCATGAAAAAAACCAATGAAATCAAAATGAATGAAAAAATAACCGTGGCTCCGGACCTGTCATTAATCTCTTTTGACTCTACTGTGAAAATGAACCAAAAGAATCTTAAAGTTGAGGGCCATATAGAATCATCGACACTGCTGTTGAAAATGGACGCGGATAGCGAAAAGCTCGAACGCGAATTTCCATTAAAGGGGAAAATATTTCATACAAGCGCTATTTCTTTGATGCCTGCGATGAAGGGATTGAAAGATGGGTCAAAGTATTCATTCGATGTGTTTAATGTTGAAAGGCAGTCAATTGAAACAGTAGAGCAGGAAATCTCCAAAGTAAAGGGCGCTCCTGGGCCTTCAGACGCTGTATGGAAAGTAACGAACAACTATGGAAAGTCGGTTGTAATTTCATGGCTGAATCGCAAAGGGCTTGTGGTCCTCGAAAAAGGGTTGGACGGATCTTTGCTAACTATTCTCGAGGATGAAGAATCAGCCAAAAAGTTCCTTGAACAAAAAGCTCAGCAAAAAGACTTGGTTCTTGATTTCAGTTTGGTAAAAACTCCCAGGAAAATAATTAGTCCGGCAAAAACAAAATTCCTGAAAGCTCATATCCAGGGTGTTCAGTCAGAGATGTTCGCCCGCGATCATCGTCAAACCGTCAAGGATTCAACTCACGGTACGTCCGGGAACGATTTTGACGTCGAAGTACAAGTTGAAGATCTGAAACTTTTCAAGGGCGCGCAAGGCTTTGCAAAGCTCCATAATACGGCTGATGACGCCGGAGAAAATTTGTCCAGGTACCTGGTTTCAACATCTAGTATTCAATCTGACCATCAAGATATTAAGCAACAGGCTGGATTAATAGTTTCAGGAGCGTCCCAGGATTTGGAAAAGATTGTAAAGCTCGTGAACTGGACCGCTGACAACATTAAGGGGTCCATGAGAGATTCATTTTCATCACTGGACGTGTTAAAATCCAAGGAAGGAGAATGTCAGTCGCACTCTAAATTATATACTGCCATGGCCAGATCCGTTGGAATTCCTACACGCCTGGTTACTGGTCTGGTGTATTCAGACAATCTTGGTTTTTTGTATCACTCCTGGGCGGAGTCGTACGTCAAAGGATGGCTATCGGTTGACCCTACCTTGAGACAGGTTCCTTCAGACGCTACCCATATAAAGCTCGTCTCCTTGAGTGATGATGACCCCGGTCCAGTGCTTAAAGTCATGGGAAAAATCAAGATGCAATCAGTGGACTACCAATAAAAGTTAACCTAACCTTGCAATAGATTAAACACGTCAATATACTTGGAGAAGTCGCCGGGGCATTTTGAATTGGAGGAATAACAAATGACGGAAAAATGTAAAATAACCTACTGCGTAAGTTGAAGCTATCGTCCAAAAGCCGCTAGTTTGGCGGAAGAACTTACGAGAGAACTCGGAATCAAGCCCGAACTCGTCAAGTCCAGTGGGGGAGTGTTCGAAGTTGAATATGGAGATGACCTGATTTTTTCAAAGAAGGAAATAGGTCGGTTTCCTGATATTGGCGAAGTAGTGAACCTGATCAAGAAAAAATCGTAAACGTTGGATATATAATGGTAGTAAAATGTTTCTATTGTGAGAGCCTTCTTCATGTCGATGAAAACCGAATTCCTGGAGATCAGGATGTCCGTATCCGATGTCCAAAATGTGGAAAAGAAGGTTTGATCCAAAAAGAAGAAAATCCATTGGGTTCGATTGCCGACCATTCTCCAGTAATCGAGCCTGGTGGCCCAAGCTTAACCGAACAGAGCCCGATGACCGAAAAAAAAATGGACCAATCCTCATCAAAAAGGTCGGCTTCAGGTAAAGCGGGCGAATTAACACTTCCTGAAGACGCTTTCAATAATTTCAGGTTTCCAGCCGAAACGGGCGCGCCAAAACAAAAAAAGTCGTTTTGGAGTTCCCGTTCGGCATTAATTGCCTTTGTAGCCGTTTCGATTTTTGTGGTGATTTTTTTCGCAGCCCTTGTCAATATCATTCTTCCCGGGCTACCTCCGGCGGGAGTTGAACAAGTCACTTCATCAGACGCATCGGCTCATTGAAGCCGTAGGGAATACACCCTGAGCCTCCGGACTTTTCTTAGGCTCCAATTTCGATCAGATGTTTCTTGCCTAATAGTCTAATCTTAAGAGAGTCCAAGTGATTATTGACAGAGCGATTCAGGAAAAAAGAGAACGAGAGTATCTGGCCCCGTACGCCTTTCTCGCTGAAAATAGCGCAGGTAGGCAGTGGCAAGAACCTGAATGCAAATATCGAACTTCGTTTCAAAGGGATCGAGACAGGATAATTCATTCCAAAGCATTCCGGAGACTGGAGTACAAAACTCAGGTCTTTGCATATTATGAAGGTGATCATTACAGGACCAGACTTACCCATACTCTGGAAGTGGCTCAAATAGCGAGAAGCGTGGCCCAATACTTCGGAGCGAACGAAGATTTGACCCATGCGATTGCGTTGGCGCACGATTTGGGACACACTCCTTTCGGGCATGCAGGCGAAAAATCACTGCACCGATTAATGGCGGATTTTGGGGGATTTGAGCATAACCGCCAGTCTTTGCGGGTGGTCGATTTACTCGAAACCCGGTACCCTGATTTTCCCGGACTGAATCTCACATTTGAAACACGATCAGGGATCATCAGGCATACCACAAGATATGATCAAGCTCCGGAAGAAATGCTCTCAGAATTCTTGACTACGCCGCAACCAGCGCTGGAAGCCCAGATCGTCAATATAGCGGATGAGATAGCATACAGTTGCCACGACATAGAAGATGGATTGCGATCAGGCTTTTTCACTGAACATGACCTTGGAGAACTAAGTATTTGGAACGAAGTTACGAGACTCGTCAAAGACCGGCTCAAGGCTTTAGAACAAGACACATTTCTTTACCAATGCATTCGTTTTCTCATAGATCTGTTCATCAGAGACGTTGTAAGTCGCACTGAACAGCTTTTTAACAGGCTATGCGTAACCAAACCTGATCATGTCATGGCCGCGTCTGAAAATATTGTTTCATTTTCAGATATTATGCAGGGTTGGAAGACTCAACTCGACAGTTTTCTGTTCAACAATTTTTATACGCACTACAAGATAATGAGAATGCAGTACAAGGCTGATCGCTTATTGTCTGATCTGTTTCTTGAGTATGTTCAAAGACCTTTTCAGTTGCCTCCCGGAGTACAACGAAGAATTGACAACGCAAAAGAGCCCGTGGAGCGAATAGTCTGTGATTATATAGCTGGAATGACGGACAGGTTTGCTCTGTATGAACACCGCAAAATGTTTTTGCCCTATGAGTACTAAATAGAAGGTTAACACCTTTTTAGAGTTTGTGGAATCCGCGCCTAGCCGCTTTATTAGCCGCAGCCAGATCATCCGGGGTATTGACATTAATTTGGAATTTCAAATCACAATCTACGGCTTCGAGTTGATCTTGCCCGATTTCCAAAACATCAACGTAAGGGAATAGGTCAACAATTTTTAAATCCCCTATTTGCAGTAGCTTTTCTATGAACGGAATGCAGCGGCGGGAATAAACAGCATGAAGTGGTTCCAGAAAGCCATTTATCCTGGGAATGGTCACATCATGTCCTTCGTGTTTTCCGCAAATGTAACCGACAATACCTTGATTCAGGAAGGGCATGTCACATGCGAATACAAAGCCATATTCGGTAGAGCAATGACTGAGGCCTGTGTACAGCCCTCCCAAGGAACCATAGCCCGGTTTAATGTCACTATACATCGGTCTTCCCAAAAAAGAATAATCTTCAAAGGTATTAGTTATAAGGATGATGTTTTTAAAAAGGCGGTCGAGTATGTTCAATTCCCTTTCGATTATGGATTCCCCATCGATTTTGATCAGCGCCTTGTTGTGTCCACCCATCCTTCTGGACGCTCCTCCTGCCAGAACTATGGCCGTCAGGTGGGAGCAAACTTGTGACTGAACTGCTGGAATTTCGAGTTTCATGAAATCTGTTGTTGCCAATCCGGCCTCATGACCATAATATGTTGGTAATAACAAAAGAAAAGGCTAAAACGTGGACGATCATACGATACTTGCCACTGAGGAGAATTTCGGAGCCATATCGGTCTGTCCCGGAGGAATAGTCCACATCAATCTGGCTCATGTAACACTCAAGCTTCTTCCTTCGGATTTTGAAAAGTTTTCTGAACTTGTCGCAAAAGCAAGGCTAAATTTTGCCCGCCCCAAACGGACTGAGGGCAAGCCTCGTCTTCAAGTGGTCCCGTCCGATCCTGATCCCGTAGATGGTGATAAAAAAAGCTGAGAGATTTTCAGGATCTCTCTCTGGTTGAGGCTCAAAGCGTCAACAGTTGAAAATGTTTGGGAGTGAGACATTCATTTCGGAGTTGTGAGTTCAAGCTTTAGAGATTGAAGCTCATCAAAAACATTTCCCATCTCTTTTTTTAACAATATGAACGCTTCATGCGCCTTAGAAAAATCGTTGTTGCGTCCCATCATTTCAAGTGACAGCGCTGCCTGGACGGCGGCGTCCGCAGCAAAATTGCCTACTGAGCCCTTCAACGTATGAGCGGTTCTTTGCAGATCATCGGAAGAAGCCCGATCGATTGATTCGCCCACTTCATTAAGCATGTTGGGGCCGAGTTCCAGCAATAGCTGGATAAGTTCTAGAAGCAGCTCAGAGTTTCCACCAACTTGCCCCATAAGTCTATCCCTGTCAATTACCGGCACTTTTCCATCTCCTCCTCTTCTTGAAGCCCCGACTTGACGATATGAGTCAGAAATGTTGGGATTTCCTTGAGTACGTCCGTGGCCAAAATAACCCTGGCTCCATCCCTTTCTATGAGCCTATCTGCCAGGAATCCGTGAAGCCATACTCCAAGAGGCAAAGCTTCTTCTAACTTCAATTTTTGGCTGATCAGACCGGCGAGAATCCCGGTCAGAGCGTCTCCTTGTCCTCCGGAAGACATCCATGAGTTTCCTGTGGTATTTATGAAAGACTTACCGTCCGGACAGAAGGTCATTGTTCCAGCGCCTTTGAGAATCACCCAACACTTATATTGGTCAGAAAAACGCCTTCCTACATTAAATCGGCTCATTTGAATTTCCGAACAGGAAGCTCCGACTAACCTGGCCATTTCTCCCGTATGAGGTGTCAAGATAACTTTCGCCTTGGTTCCGGAAAGGAAGCTTAAATCCTTAGCGAGGCAATTGAGGCCATCAGCGTCAATAATTAAGTTACCGTCATAATTCTTGAGAAGATTCTGAATTATTGCGGTTGCTCCAGAGTTAGTGGACATTCCGGGACCAACCGCGACAATGTCCTTGTCTCTACATAACTCCAAAATACAATCTGCAGCGGAAGGGATAAAATAGCCTGATTCGTCTGGAACCGGCTCCGTCATCTCTTCAGTAAGTTTAATTTCCAGAATATGATTAAGGGAGGATGGAACGGCTACAGTCACCAATCCGGTGCCAATACGAGAGGCTGCCATGGCAGCCATAGCGGGAGCCCCTGTCTTACCAGTTGATCCCCCGACAATGAGCGTTCTGCCGAACATTCCTTTGTGAGCTGTTGGGTCAGATCTAATTTCCAAGTAGTTGGTCAGGTCAGGATTTTCATAGAGAACGACCGAAGGAGGATCACGTCGAACAGCCACTTGGGGAATACTTATGTCGACCAGCTCTACTTCGCCACAGAGAATTCGGCCCGGATACATGGCCATTCCCAATTTCTTAAACCCGTAAGTCACAGTGAGATCCGCGTGGATGGCCGCGCCCCTAATCTCACCTGTATCGGAATCAAGCCCTGATGGTATATCAACAGAAAGCTTGAAAGACGGCAGGGTGTTTATCATTTCTATGACTTCACGATAAGGTGATCTCACATCCGATTTCAGTCCTGTCCCTAAAATAGCGTCAACTATAACCTCACTGCCGGCCCATGTCGCCTCGACGGATTGGATCCCTTTCACCGTATCAACTTGCCAAATCTTGGCCCCCATTTTTTGCAGGATGTTGAGATTCGTTCTGGCGTCACCCTGTATTTTCTCAGGGGGGCTTAACAGGAATGTTTGAACTTCAGCTCCGGAGTTAATCAGATATCTGGCTATAACATAGCCGTCGCCGCCGTTGTTTCCTGGGCCCGCGATAACTGAAACCGACAGGTCGTCAAGTCTGTCCTCGAAAAGCGCTCTCAAAATTTCAAAAGTGGACCGGCCCGCGTTTTCCATTAGGACAACGCCGGGGATCCCAAATTGATTAATGGCCGCAGAGTCAAAGTCTCTCATCTGAGCGGCTGTCACCAAATATGAGTTCGCGAACTCCTCCAATTTCTAGACCTCCACAAAGACTAATTCTCCAAGATTATAGGAAAAGTGTCTAAGTCAGGCTTTGCCTCTAGCGCCCATAAAATCGCACGAATATCCGCTGCAAAGCATATTGTAACGACCGATTTGCTCTAGGGTGACCAAACCTTTCAATTCTGAGCCGTTCATGATCGGGACAGCCTTACTGCCACTTGCTTGCATTTTTTGAAGTACATCAGTCACAGGCGTATATTCACCGGCCGTAGGGAAATCTCTGACCATAGTTTCCGCAATGGAGGTCAATGGTCCTTTTTTGTGAAGAGTCTCTACGATGGCTTCTTTTGTAACAAGTCCTACAAGTCTTCTGTCATCGAGCACCGGAAAATCACCTTGAAAGCTTCGGCAAAAATGCTCGGCCGCGTCTCCAACGGTCTGAGAGGGCGTTAATGTCTCGAGTTCACTGATCATAACTCCGCCCGCTGTTACACCACCCAGGGCCACCATGAGTCCCATCTGACGTTCTTCCGCTTCAGCGCCCAGGTAGACAAAAAGCGCGATGAGAATCAAGAATATGTTTCCCGAAAAAAAACCCCAGAAAAACATAAAGATGGCAAAGCCCTGACCAACCCCGACTGCAATCTTGGTCGCCTTTAATGGCGATAAATATAGCGCAAGCGCGCCCCTTAAAACTCTACCACCGTCCATGGGGAAAGCAGGAACCAAATTAAAAAGGCCCAGAATAAGGTTGACGGCTGTCAGTTCGGCCAGCAGCCCCCCTTTTACCGAAAAATCGGAAATTGTCACACCAGTTCCAAAAATGTCGGCAACGAACCATAACAGAAAAGCCAACAAGAAACTTGAAGCTGGGCCTGCGATTGCTATCAATACCTCCTCAATGGGCTTGTCCGGGGTTTCCGCCATTCTGGACACCCCTCCAATGGGAAGTAGAGTAATATCCGTTACATTAATTCCGAAATGCCTTGCCACTATGGAATGGCTAAGTTCATGAAAAACTACTGAAGCGAAGACTAGAACCACAAAAATGACCCCTGCCAGGCCACCTGCCCCTATGACAGATCCTCCCACAAAATAAACTAGTATTAACAGCAGGATAAATGTTATATGCAGATTTAGTGGTATACCTAATATTGACCCGATTTTAAAAGACCATTTCATGGCCAACACCTCCTGATAGTGTATACTGGAACTTAATCGACTCAGTTTCAAAGGGTTAGAATGTTGGCATCCATTTTACTAGTAAAGGCATAGGTTCGCAAGGACACAGGTTGCAAGAAATAGCCAAAAAAACTCAAACTGATTCAGGGGGAGTTTAATGAAACAAATACTTCAAAACCTCGGTTCCGGTAAAGCGGAACTGGCGGAAATACCCGCTCCAAAGGTGAGGCCCGGACATTTACTGATCAGAACAGTGGCCAGCCTTGTGTCCTCCGGGACTGAACGAAGTGTCGTTGAACTTGGACAGGCGAGTTTACTTCAAAAGGCCAGAAAACAGCCTGAAAAAGTTTTTCAAGTTCTGGATAAGGTCAAAAACGAAGGGCTGTTCCAAACTATCGACGCGGTACGGGAAAAACTGGATCACCCAATTATTATGGGTTACTGCAATGTTGGGGTGGTAGTTGAAATTGGCGCAGGGGCGGATAATTTCAAGATAGGAGACCGGGTAGTCTCGAATAGCGCTCATGCTGAGATCGTACTTGCCCCGAAAAATCTTTGCGCCAAAATCCCCGACTCGGTTACTGATGAACAGGCCGTTTTTACCGTCTTAGGGGCAATAGGACTTCAAGGTGTTCGTCTCGCGAATCCCACACTTGGCGAAAATTTTGTAGTCACCGGATTGGGGCTTATAGGCTTGCTAACCGCTCAAATCCTAAGAGCGAATGGTTGTAGAGTGTTAGGCGCCGATCTGGATCCTGGGAAAATCGCGGCGGCTGAAGGTCTTGGAATTGAGACCGTAAACTTGTCTCTTGGCCAGGACTTGATCAAAACTGCAGGCGCATTTTCAAACGACCGGGGGATAGACGGGGTAATAATTACCGCGGCGACCGAAAGCGACGAACCCGTCAAACAGGCCGCCAAAATATGCCGGAAGCGTGGACGCATAGTCCTTGTAGGTGTAACTGGGCTAAATCTCGATCGATCCCTGTTCTACGAAAAAGAGCTTAGTTTCCAGGTTTCATGCTCCTATGGACCAGGACGATATGACCCGGAATTTGAAGAAAAAGGTAATGATTATCCTTACGGGTTTGTAAGATGGACTGAACAGCGTAACTTTGAAGCGGTCCTGACGCTTCTGGCTGGTAACGGGATCAGCGTGGAATCCCTGATTTCGAGACGTTTCGGATTTGAACAGGCGGTTGCGGCTTACGATCTGCTCGCCTCTAATGAGCCGTGTCTGGGGCTATTGCTGGAGTATGATTCTGGCGATTCGAATATTGTCGCGCTAACCAGTAAAACTGTCAGGTTGACCGATAAACCACCCAAGGACCATTCCCGGACTCAGGCTGATGGGGCGGAACCTCATATAGAACCTGTTGTTGGGGTCATAGGAGCGGGCAATTATGGGCTGAGAACCTTTCTTCCCGCGTTAAAATCCATTGGTCCGAGACTTGAGACGCTAGCCACATCTACAGGTGTAAGTGGGGCTTATTCAGGACGAAAATTTGGCTTTAACAACGCGACTACTGACACTCAGAGCCTGTTTAATGATCCTGAAATTAACACCCTTTTCGTGCTGACCAGACACAACACGCATCCTACTCTTGTTTGCAAGGCCCTGGAATCCGGGAAAAACGTTTATGTGGAGAAGCCTCTGGCAATCCTGCCGGAACAGGTTGAAACAATTGAGGACGCATACATAAGGTCACGCGGTTTTAGTCCCGCTCCAATTTTGATGATCGGTTTCAACAGAAGGTTTTCGCCTCATGTACAAAAGATGAAACAATTGCTGTTAGGCATCCGTCAGCCAATATCAATAATAATAACAGTCAACGCAGGGGAAGTTCCTGCAAGCGATTGGACTCAAGACCCTAAAATCGGGGGTGGCAGAATAATCGGCGAAGGGTGCCATTTTGTAGATTTGTTGTACTATCTGACAGGCTCCCAGGCTGTTTCGGTCTGCTCAACAAAGATGGGCTCCGCCCCAGGGGTATTTATCGCTGATGATAAAATGAGCTTTACCATTAAATTTGAAAATGGCTCATTCGGAACGGTTCATTATCTTGCGAATGGAGCAAAGTCTTTTCCGAAGGAGCGTATCGAAGTCTTTTGTGAAGGTCGTATCCTTCAACTGGACAATTTTCAGGTTTTGAGAGCATATGATTGGCCAGGATTTAGGAAAATGTCACTATGGAGACAAGATAAGGGACATGTGGAATGCATTAAGAGGTTTCTTGACGCTATTCGCGTTCGCGGGGAAGCCCCTATTCCATTTAGAGAGATCATAGCGATAACCAGGACAACGTTTGAAGTTGTTAAATCCGCTGTCAATTAATATGAAGGGAAAAATTGTTGAGTAGTCTTTATGAACATGCGCTTTGTATTCATCCATACTATCGGGACAGTCACGCCGGATCACTTGGATTAGCGGTGTTTCCCCCGATTGGACTTGAATATGTCATGGCTGCCCTGCAGCCACACGTAAAAGAAATAACTTTTGTTGATCTTCGACTTCCAGGTCCTTTGAGAGACCTCAAAAAACTGAAGGGCTTCATAGAAAAAGAAATCGACCTGTTATGCGTGAGCATTAACTGGGAATACCATTTCCCAGAGGTCTGCTCCCTAATAAATAGTCTCCCTTCACAAGTCACAACGATTGTTGGCGGTCAGCAGGCGACCGATAGCGTTGAAGAAGTTTTTCAGCTATGCCCATTTGTAGACATTCTGGTGAGAGGAGAGGGTGAGGAGACCATCGCCGAAATAGCTCAGGGGATCCCACTTAAGGATATCCTGGGAATATCATATCGAAACGGCTCTCAGATTGTTCACAACGCCAACAGACCTCTAGGGGAAATTGATCGGTATCTCCCCCCAAATCGTAGCTTAAGAAGCCAGGAATACGACCTTAATTTCGGCGGTTATGCGCTACCGCTAGAATCTTTTGATATGATCCTGACATCCAGAGGTTGTCCTTACAATTGCAAGTTCTGCACTTTCAACCTCAACCCATGGACTCAAAAACGTCGTTATTCAGTGCGTCCCATTGACGCAGTTATGGACGAAATCAACCAGATCAAAGCGGGAATCATCCTGATAGCGGACGAGAATTTTTTTGTAAACCCTAATAGAGCAAAGGAAATCTGCGAGCGTCTTACCGCGAGTGGTTCCAAAAAGAGGTTTCTTGTTCAGGCCCGTATTGAGATATTTGAACGTCCCGATGTATTGGAAGCCGCCGCAAAGGCGGGAATAAAGATATTCCTGCTTGGAATTGAGTCTCCCAGTGACAGGATCCTCGAACAACTCAACAAGGGGTTTGACACGGGTAAACTGCGCAAGGCCTTCGAAGAATTCCGAAAACATCCGTTTTATTATCATGGCTATTTTATCTACGGTAATGTGACCGAAACGGAACAGGAAATGCTTCGCATTCCATCGTTTGCGAAAGAACTGGGTCTTGATTCAATAACTTATCAGAAACTTCGTGTAGACAGATATTCACCTTTGAGAGAGCTGGTCGAAGCGACACCCGGGTATTACGTGGGGGACGACAGGATTGTATATTTGGAAGGATTTGGGCGTCCAGGCCTTAAGCGGATCAGCCGGGAGATAACTCGTCGATTCTATACGCCCAGCCAATTAATTTCGCTAATTCGAAAACTGTTTTCAGTTGAAATGTTCACTTCGAAAAATATTCCGGCCCTGTTGTCCAGTTTACCTATGGTGCTGGCAAATATGATCGGACGAAAAATAGACAAGAAAGCCCGGCGACTCGCCGCTCGATTCAACTTATGAGATGAAACCGGCCCTCTTTTATTGTTGGATTGACCAAAATTACCAATCGGAACGGTAATAGAACATGTCAAGGGTTTATGATTATGATCTGGTTGTAATCGGCGCCGGCATCGCCGGTTTCGTCTCCGCCGTCACAGCCAATGGCATAGGTAAACGAGTCGCGGTAGTTGAGAAACGTAAAGTAGGTGGTAATTGTACAAACTTTACGTGTATTCCCAGCAAAGCTCTTATAAGACTGAGCCATCTAAACCGTGATATTAACCACCTTGATCATCTCGGCCTGTGGTCCGGCCCTACACCTGACCTTGATGGCCGAAGAGTGTTGGCTCATGTCCGGTCAATAGTCCAAAAAGCTTATGAAAAAGACCTGCCGGAGACGTTTGAACGGATCGGAATAGACATTCTTTTAGGGGTGGCGTCGTTTGTGGATCATCATAGAGTAGATGTAAACGGAAAGGTGATCTCAGCGGACAAGGTCATTATAGCTTCCGGGACCAGACCCATGGTTCCTCCGATCAACGGCCTTCAAGATGTTGATTACCTAACCAACGAAAACCTCTATGAACAGGAGGATCTACCAAAATCAATCATCATCCTGGGTGGAGGAGTGGACGGGCTTGAATACGCTTCGGCTTTCGGCAGGCTCGGTGTTGAAACAACCATGATTGAGATGGCCTCAAGACTTCTGCCCATGGCCGAACCTGAACTCATAGCCCATCTGGTAAGAGCTTTGGAAAACGACGGCATTCACCTTCTCACAGGCGCCAGAGCAACAGGTTTCAGCCAGGACAACAACAAAGTAATTTTGAAATACGAACGGCTGGATAAGACGGCCGGCGAAATTCATGCCGACCGCGTCCTGGTGGCAATAGGAAGAACACCGGATATTGAAAGCCTAGCGCTGGAAAACGCGGGAGTGGATTTCAACGCGAAAGGTGTCATCACAAACAGGAAACTTCAAACTTCCGTCCCGAATATATACGCATGTGGAGATATCGCCGGCCCTTATCAACTGGCTTCGATGGCGGAGTACCAGGGAATTGTAGCGGCTAACAACGCCTTTTCCCCGATCAAACAGAAAGTGGATTACAGCAACAACGCCAATGTTATTTTTACGGAGCCACCTTTGGCTTTTATTGGATTGACGGAAGAGAAAGCTCTCAAGAAATACGGGCATAAACTGCGGGTTTACCGATTCGACTACTCGAACATGCGTCGGGCGCTTATAGACGGTCAGACCACGGGGATGGCCAAATTCTTGTGTGATAGAAGCGGTCGTATCGTTGGAGCCCATATTCTGGGGGAAGCAGCCCCGGAAGTCATCCATGAAGTTCAGGTTATCAAGGCCTTGAACAAGCCTTTGAGCCGACTTCATTCCGTTACCCACGCGTACCCAACCTATGCCCAGGCTCTTGTTGGTAGGGTCTCTCAGTTGGTCTTTCTAGACAAAATGAGGGAATCCATTTTTGTTAGAGCGGGGTTGGCTTTGTTGCCCGGCTTCACGAATCGTTTAAATCTCGCTCGTGACCGCTTGGCTGAAACAGAACCACCGTTGTCATCCGTCAAAAAGGCCACTCTCAATGTTGTTGTTGAATCTGACGGTCAGGATCGCGGCGCAATCCGTGCCGACGCTTCTTTAATAAAGGCTGGAGCTTGTGTAGTTGATCTTCCAGAGAACCTAACCGATTTCGATGAAAGACCCTTTCTCTGGGTATGTGAGCAAGATACGGCAGCCCCCTCAAAATACAGTGTTCTGAACTTCTCCCGCGTTAGGATCATGAACGGGCTGGGCGTGTCAATGTTGGCCAAGCTGAGCGCCCACGCAAATCGAGAGAAGCAGGAACTTTTGGGTTATGGTCTGGTCCCGGGTTTTCAGGATGTATTGAAATTAACCGAACTTGATCGTGTCATACGATTGTTTGAAACAGAAAAGGACGCTCTCACCGCTGCCGGAGTGGAGCGGTCGTTTGACAAATCGTTGAGCGAATTAGTATTTCAGCCAGTTTCGGTCGACATATCATGTTGGGCCAAGCCGGTTCCATACCTGACAGTGTCTTTTCGGCCGCCGGCAGCTCGAAACCTTAATGTAGACGGGTTGAAAACGGTCAGTCCTGTAAGCGGGTTTGGTCAAATGTGGGAGAAGACCTACAGGCTCTTCATACAAGATTCGATGTACAGTCCGGAATATCTAATCTCGACCCTCAAATCAAAATTCACTGATTTTCAGCCCTCATTTAACCGTTTCTTTGCTTCAGAAGCAGGAATCAAACCTGGAGAAATAGTCCTTATAGATTCCATGACGCCGGGCGGACCGGTTTCTACTGGCGTTATGATACTGTATTCCGATGAGACATCATTTACTTTTTGCACCCCGGAAGGACATCCTGAAGCCGGCTGGGTAAGCTTTAGCGCTTACAAGGCTGGTGGATCGACAGTTGTTCAAATTTATGGACTGACCCGGTCAAATGACCCCTTGTTCGAAGCGGCATTCCACCTTGTCGGCACTAAAATCCAGATCAGGATATGGAAGCACGTTCTCGCGTCTCTGGCGGCGCACCTTGGGACACCTCCGGAAATCACCATCCAATCGAGGTGTGTGGACAGCAAGATACAGTGGTCCCGAATTGGAAACATTTGGCGCAACTCGCAGATACGAACCCTGGGGATGGAACCCTTTAGATGGTTAGGCTCAGTTCA
The DNA here is from genome assembly GCA_041662605.1 of Desulfomonilaceae bacterium. Lineage (NCBI taxonomy): Bacteria > Pseudomonadati > Thermodesulfobacteriota > Desulfomonilia > Desulfomonilales > Desulfomonilaceae > Desulfomonilaceae bacterium. The sequence goes on along the minus strand of JBAZSD010000015.1, from coordinate 39,859 downwards.
ACGACTTTTAAGTCGCAAGAAACAGAATGACTCCTAAATCGGAGTACGACGCCGTCATTGTGGGATCGGGCCCAAATGGCCTGGCAGCGGCCATAACTTTAGCCAGGCGCAAAGTTTCCGTCTTGGTAGTTGAAGCAAAGGAAACCGCCGGCGGAGGCGCACGCACGCAAGAGTTAACTCTTCCGGGTTTCAGGCACGACGTGTGTTCAGCGATCCATCCTTTGGCCCTTGCATCCCCGTTCTTTCGAAGTGTGGACCTATCATGCCACGGTCTAGAGTGGATTCATCCGCCTGTGCCACTTGCTCATCCGCTTGATGACCAGGGATCTGTCCTGCTTGATAGGTCGGTTGACGCGACCGCTGAAGGGCTCGGCAATGACGCGGAACGGTATCTCAATCTTTTTGCCCGTCTTGTGAAAGACTGGGAGAAACTGGTTCAGGACCTGTTAAAACCTCTGGGGCTACCGAGCCATCCATTAACGCTATTGAACTTTGGCCCTCAAGCAATGCGGTCCGCAACAGGATTGGCCAAAGGGTGTTTTAAATCGAACAGGGCCAGGGCTCTGTTTGCCGGGAACGCTGCTCACTCGATTCTACCTTTGGAGCATTGGTCCAGCGCAGCATTCGGTTTGATGCTGCCTACCTTGGGGCACGCTGTTGGATGGCCCATAGCCAGGGGTGGTTCCCAGGCTATTGCTGACGCCCTTGTTTCGTATCTGGAGTCTTTGGGAGGGTCTGTTAAGGTTGGGACAAATGTTTCCCGGGTCAACGATCTTCCCAAAGCGAGAGCCATTCTATTCGATGTGTCGCCGAGACAACTAGCCCAGATAAACGGTCTTCAATTTCCGCCCGCGTATCGACAACGACTGGAGTTTCATCAATATGGACCGGGAGTTTTTAAAATCGATTGGGCGCTAAGCGCCCCCATTCCATGGAAAGATCCAGCCTGTTATCTGGCCGGCACGCTACATGTCGGGGGAACTTTGGATGAGATTGCGAGCGCTGAGCGTGAGGTTTGGAGCGGCGGAATTCCGGAAAGACCCTTTGTGTTTCTGTCACAACCGAGCCTGTTTGACTCAGACCGCGCGCCAGACGGTATGCAAACAGCGTGGGCCTATTGTCACGTTCCTAATGGATGTCCCGCAGACATGACGGATCGAATCGAGGCTCAGATCGAACGATTTGCGCCGGGTTTTCACGATGTCATCATGGCGAAACATGTAATGGCGCCAGCCGATATGGAGTTATACAATCCAAACTACATCGGAGGTGATATTGCAGGCGGCTCACAGAGCTTCGAGCAAATTTTTTTACGCCCGCTGGGACAGTGGCGAGCCTACGCCACCCCTATGAATGGTATTTATATCTGTTCATCGTCAATGCCTCCAGGTGGGGGAGTGCATGGAATGTGCGGGTATCTGGCCGCCAAACGAGCGCTCCGTGACCTTTTTTGAGTCCCTTTGACTCCATTTCCTGGCAATAGCTTCTATATCACTCCTTTTTTTCTCAAATCATCAATTTCAGCGGTATTGTAACCGAGATCCGAGAGAATTTGCTCCGAGTGCTCCCCGAGTTCAGGGGCCGGCAATCTGCAGGAAGCGGGCGTATCGCTGAAATCCCAAGGGAAACCGACCATTTTGGTTTTGCCGTATTCAGGATGATCTGAATACACAAAATAATCGTTGGCTAACGCCTGGGGATCGTTTGAAACTTCCGTCGGTGTCTGCACAGGTGTGCAAATACAGCCCTCACTTATTAGGGCGTCCATCCACTCACTCCTGGGCCTGGTTGAGAATCTTTCGTCAAAAATCGAGACTAAAGTCCTGGCGTTGTTACTTCGCGCCTCTATTGTGTTGAATTTTTGATCCTCAATTAGCTCTTCCAAACCAAGGGCTTTGCAGACCTTTGGCCAATACCTGTCTGGTTGGAGGTGCGCAAGAGCGATCCACTGATCATCCTGGCATCGATAGTGGTTGTATATTGGGTTTCCCGCTTTTGCCCTAACTTCTCTAGGAAACTCACTATTCAAGATTGCTGGAGCGGCCATTATGAGACCAAGCGACGAAATGACGCTTCCCATCAAAGATGTGTCCACCACTTGCCCTTTTCCGGTTTTTTCTCTCGCGTAAAGCGCTGCGGTGATGCCCCAAGCGCAGGCCAAGGCGCCGACTTCGTCCCCGATTCCGGGCAGAATTTGAGTTGGAGGCGCTCCGTTTTCTCCACATGCCATCATCAGACCGGAACGGGCAATTCCAGTATAATCGAATGAATAGTCATCTGAGTCAGGGCCCTTTCGCCCCCAACCAGACGCATGGGCGTAGATAAGTCTCGGATTGCGAGCCAGGAGCGTTTCCGGTCCGATCCCCATTCTTTCCGGCGCCGGAATGCTCATGTTATTAAGGAAAACATCCGCTTTATCTATGAGATTTAGGAACACTTCCATTCCTTCTGAGGTCCTCATGTCCAAAACAATGCTTCTCTTGTTCCGGTTGCAGTGCTCAAAGTAGTAATTACGACCCCTCAGTCCTACCATTGCCCCGATGATCCTCATGAAACTTCTACCCGGATCTCCTGTTTTGGGCTCTACCTTGATGACATCGGCGCCAAGATCACCTAGCCGCATACCCGCCACCGGGCCCTGTTGAAACATTGATATTTCCACCACACGAACACCTTCTAGAGGTCCACTCATTTTCTGTATCTCCTTTTCGTAAGATTTTATATGTGCGCCGACAGAAAAATCTGATTCGTTGTCTATAGATCCTCCGAACTCCTTTTTGGGAAAGAACGATGATCTCGAAACGAGCTGGTTCATGCCAATAGAACAAAAAAAGCGGAGTGTGGACTCCGCTTTTTCGTGTATTGCTTGATGGTCACACTCAGCTCACGCGGCTATACCTCCTAAAGCTAAAGAAAAAGAAAAATTGGCCGCCGATATTAACCATCGTTAACTCCCAATAGTTGCACTATACACCACACCGGTAACCTGTCAACATACAACTGAAAACTGTAACAAAATAGCGGCAATGTCATCGTGTAATTGACATTTTATTCAACCTGGCTCGTCGCATTCAGATTGCAGCGATAAAGATACGAATGTAAACTCAATTAAATGGATAATGACTATATGAGCAAAACCAAACAGATAACAGGACTTGTAGTAAGCTTGGGACTGGTCTTTTTGGTGGGTTGGCTGGGGGTGATTGTTACCCAAAGGTCTCTCGGCGTTTGGTACACTTCCCTGATCAAACCATCCTGGACTCCTTCCGGGGCCACCATAGGGTTGATATGGACAATCTTCTACGCCTCGATGGCAATTGCCGCCTGGTCTGTCTGGTTATGTGGCGGTCTGATTAAACAGCGACGTCCGCTCGGGTTCTATGCCTTTCAACTGCTTTTGAACGCGGGTTGGACGTTTTTGTTCTTTGATCTGCGATGCCCGGGTCTTGCTCTTGTCGAAATCATTATCTTATGGATAGCAATTCTTGTCACATTGATAAGTTTCTGTAGAGTATCTCGGTTTGCGGCCGGATTGATGGGGCCCTATTTGATTTGGGTAACCATTGCGGCCGGCCTCAACGCAATGATTTGGCGACTAAACTGATTGCGCATCCCCACTGTCGCAAAAACCTTATGAAGCGACCTCTGTTATTCCGACGCCCATTTTCTCATGATATAATATTTAATTATCTAGTTTTGGAGAAGCGTGCCCATTCGAAAAGCAGCTTAGCGACAATATAATGTGGGGTTGCTTGACAAAAAGTGTCAGACAAAGCTTGACATCATTTTCTGAATCAATTCTATGAGAGTAGAGGGATAGACTCCCAACCAGACGAGTAATAGCGTTAGCATGGTCAACGCCAAACCGGCAGCCGCAAGTCCAGACACGTCTGAGAGCCCGGTGTCCCTGGAATCTTCCGTAACCTTGGAAAACATAACGGAAATGATTCGTAGGTAATAAAACAATCCTATTACGCTACTCATTATGAGACATACGACCAAGAACCATAAATGCGAACCAATCCCCGCGGCCAGAACGTAGAACTTACCCACAAACCCGGCAGTCAACGGAATGCCGGCCAACGACAACAGCATGGCGGCAAAAACTCCTCCCAAGAGAGGGCGAGTCCAAAACAGGCCTCTATAAGAGGCTAGAAAATCAGGTTCACCTCGAGCGCTTGATAGCGAGGTTATTACACCGAATGCCCCAAGGATGGTTACAAAATAGGCGACTAGATAATAGCTCGTGGCAGTAACAGCAAGGCTGCCGCTTGCCAGAAAGGCGGTGAGCAAATAACCGAAATGCGCAATCGATGAATAGGCCAACACTCTCTTCACATGATTTTGCATGAGGGCAAGCAGATTTCCCCCGAACATGGAAGCTACCGCAATAACGGTAAATACCAGAACCAGAGAATTGTTGGTGTGAATATCTACCCTAGTGAAGTAACGCAGCATGAGCGCAAAAACCGCTCCCTTGGATACAGAAGCGAGAAAGCCGGTAATTGGCGCAGGAGCCCCCTCATAAACATCGGGTGTCCACATGTGAAATGGGACTAATGATAGCTTAAATCCTAGCCCCACGATCAGAAGTCCAGTTCCGGGAATTATTAACCCAGCATGTCCCGACCCCGCCACTTGAGCAATCTGGGCGAAATCCAGGAAACCGGTATCAGCATATATCAGAGCGATTCCAAAAAGCAGAAAGGCATCAGATGTAGCGGCCAACACCAGATACTTGATGCCCGCCTCTATCCCCAAAGGACCATTGCGGTTGTAAGCAATGAGCGCATACAGCGAAACACTGAGGATTTCCAGGCCCAGGAAAAAAGAAGCAAAATGGCTGCTCGCAACTATTACGGCGGAACCTAGAGCGCCTAACAATAAAAGAACGTAATATTCCTCTGGATTTTCCTCCAAGAGTTCCAGGTAACGATAAGACAGCAGAGTCACCACAAAGCCTGCGCCAAAAATAAGCGCCATATAGAAAATAGAATAACCGTCGATGATGATCAGACGTGTTACTTGAAGGGGGGCAAATGAATAAACCGCTAAAGTTGATACGCAAGCCCCGAGCAACCCTGCGCTGGTTAATACTGCCGTCAGGATATGATTCCTGTAAAATGCTATGGCAAACAAATTTAATACCACGACGCTAGATATCAGCAGTAGAGGCAATAATGGGAACAGATCAGCGATTGTCATCTGTATTGCCCGCTCCTTTGGATCCCAGTGACAAGGTGTGATGTTTGAGCATGTGTCAAGACATCGAAATAAACAGCAGATTGCCCGGAGTTGTACGACATCGAACCGGCTCTTTCCTGGATCGCTTTCAGAGCAGGTTCAGCGGTGTTTAAAACTCCCTGAGGAAATAGCCCCAACCACAGAATTGCCAGGATCATGCCTGCCATGAGCAAAGCCTCCCTAGGCCAAAGATCCTGAATTATGCGGCTATCATCCGAAGGACCATAGAATGCCTTTCCCACAATTCTTAATGAGTAAATAACCGCCAGAACGAGGCCCATTGCGGCAGGAATCGTCATCCACGGGCTCACCCTGTAAACGCCCACCAGAACGAGAAACTCTCCCACAAAATTACCAAGTCCAGGAAGACCGAGAGAAGCTAGAGCGAAAACCAGCCCAACAGCGCTTATGCGTGGAATCGACGCCCACAGTCCCCCCATCCGATTTAGATCACGAGAGCCTATCCTTTCCTGAAGCGCTCCAACGATTATGAATAGCGCCCCGGTACTTATTCCATGACAGATCATCTGCATTACAGCGCCCTGCAAAGCCAACTCGTTGAACGCGAATACACCCAGTAGCACAAACCCAAGATGGCTAACACTACTGTAAGCGACAAGTCTCTTGAGATCTGTTTGAGCAAAAGCCAGCAATGCGCCATAAATTATTCCAATCACTCCCAATGTCATGGCTACGGGAGCCAAGGTGTGAGCCGCCGCGGGAAACAACGGCAATATGAACCGTATCAGCCCATAAGCTCCTGTTTTCAACAACAAACCCGCAAGAATGACACTTCCGGCAGTTGGGGCTTCTGTATGAGCGTCAGGCAACCAGGTGTGAAAAGGCACAACAGGGAGTTTAACAGCGAAGGCTGCAAAAAAGCCCAGCATTAAAAACATGGATGACCATGACGACAGGGGAGTTCCTAACAGGTCAAAATAATTAAAAGTATATACGCCAGCGCTACTCCCGTGGAGAAAATACAAACCGAGTATGGCGATCAGCATCAACAGGCCACCCGCCTGCGTAAATATGAAAAACTTGATTGAGGCGTAGATCCTGTTTTCGTGGCCCCAGATTCCAATCAGAAAATACATCGGGACCAACATCACTTCCCAGAAAAAGTAAAACAGGATCAGATCCATGGCCAGAAAAACTCCGACTATACCGGCCAGGCAAGACATGAGGTTAAAATGGAAGAACCCAACACCATCCTTAATCTCAGTCCAGGAACAAATAACGGCGGCAATCCCAAGCAGAGATGTCAGGGCTACCATCAACAGGCTTAATCCGTCCATAGCGAGCCGGAAACCGATCCCCAATTGAGGTACCCAATTCCAATCTACGGATGCTATCCAAACTGTGTTATGACCAGAATCCAGTTTGAGTGAGTGACCAATCCACAAAGAGATAATAATCAACATTTGCGCAAAAAGAGCTGACAGAGAAATCCAGCGAGCCCATACAGGTTTTCTTCGGGCCGAAACCCATGAGACTATGCCTGCGATGAAGGGAATTATGATAAGCCAAACAAGTGTCATAGCCACACCAGCATCCACAGGATCAAAACAGCTCCTATTGATATCCCCAGAGCGTACTGTCTCAGCCTGCCCGTTTGTGTGAGGCTCAGCCCGTTGTGCAGCGCTGTTGTCATGAAAGAGACAAGCGCATAAAAAGAATCGATAAAATCATTACGGTTCAGTCTCGTGATTCGTGTAAAAGGGCTAACAAAAACAGTGTCATAGATCCAGTCGAATCCCCAGCCTGATTGCCATAAGGAATGGATTTTTTGGGACACACGGCCTCCAAAAAACCTTTCCGGATACTTAGGATGTTTAAAGTAAAATACGTAGGAAATAAGAACACCCAGCAAACAAGCGACTCCAGCAATGATTTCCAGAACAAGTTCACTGCCGGCGACAAATTTGTCAACGTGGAAAGACGGCAAAGCGGAACTCAGGAAATCAGAGAACAAGTGAAGATTGCCGATGTTGTGAGGCAGTTCGACAAAACCAATCACTATGGATAATATAGCCAGAATTATCAAAGGAATATGGATTACATTACTTGAACGCTGTTTTAACGGTGTTTTGGGGGCGCCAAAACAGGTCACAAAAACCATGCGAAAGGCGTAGAGAGCAGTGAGCAAGGCGCCGACGACTCCTCCCAGCCACAGCCAGAAACCACCAGTGGACGAGGACCAAACCTGCGACAGAATCATGTCCTTGCTGTAAAAACCATCAGTAACAAGCGGTATTGAAGCTAACGATGACGCTCCAATCAAAAAAGTCCAGAAAGTAACGGGTAATTTTCTTCGAACTCCCCCAAGCTTGAACATATTCTGTTCATGTCCTGACGCCAGAATAATTGAACCGGCGGCCAGGAACAAAAGAGCCTTAAAACAGGCGTGTGTGACGAAGTGAAAAATTGCGGCGGACCAGGCTCCTACCCCTAGGCCCAGAAACATGTAACCGATCTGGCTTATAGTGGAGTATGCCAGAACCCGTTTGATGTCAGTCTGGGTCAAGGCGCTGAACCCTGCGAGGAGCAAAGTAGCCAAGCCGATAATGGCTACGGCTGACTGTACCCCCGGCGCGAGGGTAAAGAAAACGTTCATCCGGGCTATCAGGTATACCCCCGCAGTGACCATCGTAGCGGCGTGTATAAGAGCGCTTACCGGCGTTGGTCCCGCCATGGCGTCAGGCAACCAGGTTTGAAGCGGAAGCTGAGCGGATTTCCCAAGAGCCCCGCCTAGAAGCAAAGCCGCTGCAAGCATTGGCATAGTGGAGCCGACAGCCCATGCCTGAGTCGCTCTTATACTCAACTCCTGAATTTGCAGGGTCCCCAAGCTATTAAACAGAAGGAACAACCCGATCGCCATTGACGTGTCCCCGATTCGTGTCATGACAAAAGCTTTGGTGGCGGCTTTTATATTATCCGGTTCCTTGTACCAGAAACCAATGAGTAAAAAGCTGCACAACCCCACACCTTCCCATCCCAGATAAAGTAGGAGAAGATTGTCCGCCAGCGTCAAAACCAGCATTGAGGCCACGAAGAGGTTCATATAAGCGAAAAAGCGGCTAAATCCTTCATCATCGGCCATGTATTCCACGGAATAAAGATGAATCAGAAAGCCGATTATTGTAACCACTAGGATCATGCATACAGACAGAGCGTCTAAATGGAATCCGATTGTCGGCGAGAAATTGCCTATACTTATCCAGTTCCAGAGCGTTTGATCATATTGGTAATCGGGAGGAGGAAACACTATGAAACTTATCGAAATGGCTGAGCTTAGAGCCGCTGCGCCCCCGACTGACCCGACACCCACCAGGGATTGACTGTGTCGTGACAGTCTCGAACCCGCAAGGGCCAGGATTAGGAATCCCAGAATCGGTAACGCCGGAATCAGCCACAAAAGATGTAGCATTCTACCCTCGTGCCTTTCTTGCCTCGTCTGTGTCCAATGTCTTGAAACGATGATAAAACTGAATCGCCAGCGCCAGGCCCACGGCAACCTCGGCCGCTGCCATGGATAGAATAAAAATGAACATTACCTGTCCATCAGTCTGTCCCCATCTTGAACCAGCCGCCACAAAAGCCAGACCAGCGGCGTTCAGCATTATTTCGACGGACATGAGCATGAAGATCAGGTTTCTGCGGATAAGAACCCCCACAAGACCTAACGCGAAAAGGGCGGCAGCGACGATCAGAGCATGTTCCATCGGCACTGCCGCTGTCATGTTCTATCTCCTGTTATTGACGATGAATTTCGGGTTCGTCTGGCGCCGAGGTGGTAAGCGCCGACCAAACCGGCAAGAAGCAGCATGGATGCGAGTTCAACGCCGATAGCGTAAGGACCGAAAAGAGCTATACCGACCTGCTTGGGTGTAATTTCTACCGAAGGGGAAATGGCCGCTTCACCTGTATAGACTATCAAGTATATCAATTCCGAAAAGAGGACACCTGCAAGCAGAGACGGCCCTATCCACATTTTGGGCTCCAGCCGCAGCCTTTCCTGTTCTCTTGATCTAGGGCCAAGGTTAAGCATCATGATCACAAATACGAAAAGCACCATGATCGCTCCAGCGTAAATGATAATCTCCAGGGCTGCCACGAACGGCGCTCCAAGGGCAAAAAAGATTAACGCCACAGAAAAAAAGGAAACTATTAGATACAAGAGAGCATGCACTACGTTTAGCCGTGTAATTACCAATACGGTAGACAAGATCGCGACTAAAGCGGATACATAAAAAACGCTGTTCATAGCCATGTCCTCAGCACGATTCTTTCTAGAGCGTCAAACTGTGAATATCCACTGGCGGTTCTTCATTTTCAGCCTCGCCCTTGTCCTTGCCGCCAACAGAAACGCCCGCGACTCTGTAGAAATTGTAGCCAGGATATTTCCCCGGGCCGCTTATTAAAAGATGTTCTTTCTCATACACGAAATTGCGCCGGTAGTATTCTCCCATTTCAAAATCGTTTGTTAGCTGGATCGCATAAGTAGGGCAGGCTTCTTCACAGAACCCACAGAAAATGCAACGTGAAAAATTGATTCGGAAAAATTCTGGATAACGTCTTCCATGTTCATCCTGTGTAGCCTGTAGGGCAATGCAATCTACCGGACATGCGGCGGCGCAAAGATAACAGGCGACACACCGTTCCTCTCCATCCGGATCACGCGACAGTATGATTCTGCCTCTCCATCTGGGATACAGACTAGGCTTTTCTTCAGGGTAGAGAATCGTCTCTCTTTTTCTGATTGAGTGTTTGAGGACTATCCAGATTCCCTTGATTAAACTAAGCATATTTATCCTGCATCAACTTGCCGCGACAATAATGGCCCCGGTTACCACCACATTGAGGAGCGCGAGAGGAAGCATCAACTTCCAGCCAAACGAAAGCAACTGATCGTACCTGAGCCTAGGTAGCGACGCTCTAACGAGTATAAAGCCACAGATGAAGACAAAAGTCTTGATTATCATCCAACATAGAGGCGGCAACAAAGGTCCTAGCCAACCACCGAAGAAAAGTGTGGCTATCAGGGCGCTGATTAGGGTGACTCCCATGTATTCCCCGACAAAAAACATGCCAAACTTCATTCCGGAATATTCAGTGTGAAAGCCGGCTATAAGCTCATTTTCGGCCTCAGGAAGGTCGAACGGAATTCGTCTGGTTTCCGCAAGTCCTGCGATTACAAAGATGATCAATCCAGGAAATTGGGGGATAAAAAACCAGACTTTACGCTGCGCTTCCACTATTTCACGAAGGTTAAAAGAACCTGCGAGCATGATGACTCCGGCGAGCGCCAGGCCCATGAATACTTCGTAGCCGAGCATCTGCGCAGCGGCCCTTAAACCGCCGAGCAATGAATATTTGTTGTCCGAAGCCCATCCCGCCAATGCCACGCTGTAAACACTTAACGACGACATCGCAAGAAAGAACAAAAGCCCGATATTCAGGTTCACAATCTCTATGCCTGGAGCAAACGGGATGACTGCAAAGGATAGGAGCGTTGTTACAACTATAATCGCAGGGGCTATTACAAAAACAGGTTTGTCCGCAAAGGGTGGAATCCAGTCCTCCTTTGTGAATATTTTGATCATGTCGGCCGCAACCTGTAACGACCCAAATCGACCAGCCCGGTTCGGGCCATAACGATCCTGCCACAGTCCCAGCAGTCGTCGTTCGAGCCAGATCAATCCCGCGGCTGTAAGCAGGACTCCGACTAGTATTAAGTACAAAATTATAATTGATCGTTCTGGTTCGTTCATTTCAGTCTTCTATTATTTTTCCCATGGCAGGCAGATTTAAGCCTTCCAGACCGGGAATCCCCACCGGGAGCGCAATCAACCCACTGCAAAGCGTCGGGATAATTCTCACGGGAAGCTTCAACGAAACTTCTCCTATGATTAGTTGCGCTATGTGTCCATTGTCTTTGCCTAAGGAAGCGGCGTCATGTCCGTTCAAGCCGACATAAGGATGAGGAATCCTCTGTGCGATAGAATCCCCACGCGAACTGAGTTCTTCAGAGCCGAATATGTGAAACGACTGGATCACGAGCCATTCGGTATTGTCAAATCTGAATGCATCTGGAACTTCCCGGAAATAAGCGCCATTGCCGGTAATCGATGGTCCGATGAGGCGTTTCCCGGAATCTCCGCCTATAGAAGGCCCGGAAATCTCTTTTTGATACTTGTTCACAGCTTGGCATGAATTCCATGAGGGGGCCCAGAACCGTGGGTTAACAGAAGCCGGAGGAATACCGGGGTAACCCTCCATTGAAAATGACAGGGGCGATTCAAGATCGTCAGTTGGTTTAGGTTCATGAACGGATATATTTGCTCGCATAGCAGTTCGTCCACTATACCGATGGGGCTGACGGGGTATTTTCTGCCCAACCATTCGGAAATTCGCTGGTGGAGATACCTCGGCAAGGTCTTTAAAGATAGGGAATTCTTTCTCAATCTCTTCGGCGACATTTTCAATAGTGGAATAATTAACGGCAGAATCTCTACCGAGCGCTGTCATCACTTCCGAGATCCATCGGTAGCTTTCCTGAGTCTGACCTGCTGGCGGCATAACGCTAAACTGACGCTGACATCTTCCCTCACTGCTTACCAGTGTGCCAGTGGTCTCGGCAAAGGTCCCAACCGGCAACATTAGATCGGCTTCTTTGCCGGTTCGGTTTAAGATGTGGTCGATCACTACAACGTGTTTGCACTTTGCCAGAACGCCCTGAGCCAAATGGGTTTCCGTACGTCTGAAAAGGTCATTCTCAAGGATGATCAAACTGTCAGCCTCGCCCGAAAGGACTTTTTCAAAGCAGTCCCGCATGCTAAGTCCGCCAATAAGGCCCAGCCCGAAAGTATTACACTCAGGCAATGTGTAAGATAATGCGGCCGTCCTTCCCGCTCTATTCAACGACCAGGCTATGTTTGCCGCAGCCTGAATTATGGACAGGACTCCACAACTCGTCCCGGAAACTATCAAGGGTCGCTTTGAACTTTTGAGGACAGCGCCGATGAGAGCGGCGAATCTTGTGAGTTCCTCCGGCAAGTCTAATACCGGCGGGGAGTCTGGACCAATTTCGTGAGCGATCTGGTAACCCAGTCTGGCTACATCATCAGGCGCTGCATGCAGAGTTTGCGCCGCAATGTCATCCAGTCCGGAGCCCATGGGACTCACAATGTACAAAGGCCCCTTTTCGGCTTGAACAGCCTGCCGGACGGACGCGTCAGCCCAACGGGGGATCCTTAACCTGTCAGCTATATCCATTGGTTTTTCGCGAACTGACTGGCGCAGAGACAAGGCCAACCGAGGCGCCACGTTGGTAACATCCTCGCCCAGAATCAGGATGGCGTCGCACAATTCAACGTCCCGGAGCGAAGGAGAATAGGTGGGGCCATTCTGGAGAATGTTGATTATTGCTGAGACGAGCCTCTCTTCATTCTCCGACATACCGCCGCAGAAATTTTCAACCCCTACAAGCTTTCTTAAAGAAAAATTCCCTTCCAGTGTGGCCCTGGGAGAACCAATGCCAAGCGTGTGGACGCCATCCATCAAGATTCCTTTAAACAGGCCGAGAGCTTCTGTCTTTTCAACAGGCTTCAACAAGGTGTTGGACCGGTCAAGGTTATGTCTTGACAGTGGTTGACGGATTCGGTCGGGACTCTCAACAAATTCATATCCGAACCGACCGCGATCACAGAGGAAATAACCATTCACTTCATGATTGTATTTATTAAGGATTCTGCGTAATGAGCCATATCTTTCGCCTACTATGATGTTGCAGCCCAATCCGCAATGTGGACAAATTGACGGAGCTGTCTCCATGTCCCATTTGCGGGTGTAATGTTTCCTCAGCGTTTTGTCCGTAAAGACCCCAGTAGGACAGACTTCAACCAGATTTCCACTAAATTCGTTCTCAAGGATCCCATCATTGCATCTGCCGAAATAAATCCGGTTGTTGATCCCAAAAACGTTAAAGTCTCTTCCTCCGGCGTAATCCCGATAAAACCTGACACACCTGTAGCACTGGATGCAGCGGTTCATCTCGTGATTTATAAAAGGCCCCAAATTCTGATTTAGATAGGTCCTCTTTTTGAACTGATATCGCCGATATACGTGACCGGACATTACCGTCATGTCCTGTAGATGACATTCCCCTCCTTCATCACAGACAGGGCAATCGTGGGGATGGTTGATCATCAGCCATTCAATGACCCCGGCTCGAAACTCCCTGACATCGTTGTCATCAATTGAAATTCTCGTTCCTTCATCCGCCGGGGTCATACAGGACATGACAATGTGGCCGCGGGTATCATTCTCATCACGGAATTGCTTTACCGCGCACATCCGGCAGGACCCGACGGAGTGCAATGCAGGATGCCAACAGAAATAGGGGATGTTGAAGCCGAGGGAAAGGCATGCGCTAAGGAGATTTTGTCCTTCGGGAACTTCATAAGGGACATTTTCTATGTAAATTTTGGCCAAGTCTTATCTCCAGGGACAACGCTTCTCAGTGATATGCCGTTCAAAGTCTTCTCTGAAAAACCTTAATGCGCTTTGCAGCGGTTCCATGGCTCCTGGAGCCAGAGCGCAAAAAGTTCGGCCAGGCCCGAGCAATCTCGTTTGAGATTCCAGGATCTTCAGGTCATTAAATTCGCCCCTACCTTCTTCAATGGCCTTTAGAATCTGGGCGATCCAAGGCAATCCCTCCCTGCATGGCGTGCACCATCCACAGGATTCCCTGGCGAAAAAGCTTTCCAGATTGTGAACCATTCCAACCGGGCATGTATGATCGTCGAGCGCTATCATTGTGCCTGTGCCGAAACGGCTCCCGGCTTTTTGGACTGAATCAAAATCCATCTGAACATCAAGGTGTTTTTCAACCAGAAACTCGGTCGATCCCCCGCCAGGAAGAATCCCCCGGAATCTTACCCCTTCACTCATGCCGCCGGCGTGTTCTTCCAGGATTTCCCGGATGGTTGTTCCCATTGGGAGTTCCCACGCGCCGGGCTTTTTTACTTTCCCACTGACGCCGAAAATCTTAGTCCCCCCGTCCTTACATTTGCTGAGGCCCTTGAACCACTCGGCTCCATTGTTGACAATGTGCGGAATGTTGCAAAGCGTTTCAACATTGTTCAGCAGAGTCGGCATGCCCCAGAGTCCGGACTCGGTTTGACGGGGTGTTTTATATCGAGGGACAGCTCTGTTGCCTTCAAGAGAATTTGTCAAAGCTGTCCCTTCACCGCAAATGTACCTGCCGGAACTGACATGCAACCGCAATCCAAAGTTGAAGCCTGATCCTAGAATGTTGAATCCCAGATAACGCTTCTCATACGCTTCGGCGATGGCCCTTTTGAGACGTGTTGCCGCAAGGGTGTATTCAGATCTTATGAAAATGTACCCGACTTCGCTGTCGACTACATAGGCGCATATTATCATCCCTTCAATCAATTGATGCGGGTTTCCTTCAATTAATATTCTGTCTTTGAATGCCCCGGGCTCCATTTCGTCCGCATCGACTACTACGTACCTTGGCCTCGGGCTGTTTGAGACAGACGGCACGGAACTCCATTTCAGGCCGGTAGGGAAACCGGCTCCGCCTCTTCCTCGAAGGTTAGAATCCTTGACTAGTTGTAGAATGTTTCCTTGGGTAAGAGATTTGAGAGATTCACGCAGGGCGCTATAACCTCCCACTCTCTCATATTCTGCAAGGTTAAGAGGCTCTCTGTCTGTGTCTATATAATTTGTAAGAGGTCGGTCCATCTGCCTGTCTATTCGTAGCCCTTGAGTATTTTCTCGATCTTGTCGAGAGTGAGGTCACCATGCAATGTTCCGTCAATCATGATGGCAGGAGCCCGTTCACACGCTCCAAGACACTGAATTGGCAACAAAGTGAAACGACCGTCCGGCGTCGTCTCTCCGAACCCGATGCCCAGCCTCTTTGTGATATGAATAAGAATATTCTCGAACCCCATTATCCAGCAGCTTACGCTGTCGCAAACGAGAATTACGTGGCGTCCAACCGGTTTTCGGTAAATTCTATTGTAAAAAGTGGCGACCCCGTCTACCTCTTCAACGGTCAAGCTGAGAAAATCGGCTACCGCCCCGAGACTTTCGTCAGAGACCCATCCGTGACGCTTCTGAACTATTTCCAGGGCCTCGAGAATAGCGCATCGCCTTGTAGGGCATGCGTCGATCCCACACTGTATCTCCGATTTTATCTCATCAGAAAGCATTTACAATTTTACCTGTCCACATCCGCCAATACGTAATCCACACTCCCGAGGATCGCGATTAGATCAGCTATTGTTAATCCTCTGGTGATGGATGGGATCATTTGGAGATGGGCGAAAGATGGCGTCCGAATTCTAACGCGGTATGCCATAGTGTTTCCATCACTGATCAGATAATAACTGTTGGCTCCCTTGGTGGCCTCGATTCTAAAGCACGCCTCGCCGGGTGGGATTACCGGTCCCCAGCTTACACTGAGAAAATGTGTGATGAGGGTTTCGATGTCCTTCATCGTGCGCTCTTTACGGGGCGGAGTAGCGAGAGGATGATCTGATTTGTAAGGGCCGGCGGGCATGTTTTTCAGGCATTGTTCGATGATTCTGAGGCTCTGTCTGAGTTCTTCTACTCTTACGACCGCTCGATCGTAACTATCACCGTTTTGAGCCGTCGGCACATCAAATTCCATTTGATCATATCCTGAATAGGGCCTTTTCTTGCGGAAATCCCAATCGAGCCCGCACGCCCGTAAACCCGGACCAGTTACGCCCCAATCTATAGCTTCATCTAGACTGTAGGCGCCGACACCTTGAGTCCGCGCCTTGAAAATCCGGTTTTGCATGACCAGCTTGTCGTACTCATCCAACCTGGCCGGAAAATAGCCGATGAAATCTTTGATAAGCCTGTCCCATCCTTTGGGAAGGTCCTGGGAGACTCCTCCAATTCGAAACCAGGCCGGGTGCATTCGTCCCCCTGTAATAGCGGAAACAATTTCGAATACCCGTTCCCGATCGTTGAACATATAAAAAACCGGTGACATTGCGCCCAAATCTTGCGCAAAGGTCCCGTACCAGACGAGATGACTCGCAATCCGAAAAAATTCAGCCATCATAATTCGAATCATCTGCGCTTTTTCAGGCGCGTTAATCCCAGCAAGAGTCTCGACGGCCTGAACGTAGGCGAAATTGTTCATCACTCCGCCAAGATAGTCTATCCTGTCTGTATACGGGATGAATGTATGCCATGATTGTCGCTCACCCATTTTCTCCGCGCCCCGGTGATGGTAGCCGATGTCCATAGCCGCGTCCGCTATTTCCTCTCCGTCTAGCGCAAGAATTATTCGAAGTAACCCGTGAGTGCCTGGATGCTGAGGGCCGAGATTGAGAAACATGAAATCAGTGTCTTCGCCACCGAGTTTCATGCCCCATTCCTCGGGGTGGAACTGCAAAGCATTTTCCAGAAATTCAGCCTTGTCCTCGGGAAGCTGAAAAGGCCCCATTTCGGTCGCTCTTGCTGGATGTTCCTTGCGCAGAGGGTGGCCTTCCCATGTTGGTGGCATAAGAATTCGCTTGAGATGTGGGTGTCCTTCAAAGCGGATTCCGAAGAGATCCCAGATTTCTCGTTCGTACCAGTTGGCTGATTGCCAGATATCCACAATACTGCTAAGGGAAGGGTGTTCTCCTGTGAGGGGCGTCTTGAGCCGGATGTCGGCGTTGCGGTCAAATGACAACAGATGATAGACAATCGTAAAATCACTGTCCGGTTGGTCGTTTCTATGTGTACGAAGCCTCTCGTCTATGGCGGTCACATCGTAAAGCATTCTGTATGGCCTGGGAATGTCCACTTTCAAATAGCGCAGGACATCACAAATTCTGTCCTTTGGCGTCCAGATAGTCGGGACATCATCAAGGGTAACCTGTGGCGTAAATGTTTGTTCGCCGAATTTGAGTCTCAATTCATGGAGGATATCTGTGTTTTTATCCATAAGATTTGAGGAAACGCTCCTAAAGCTCATCAGGGAACGGAAGCGTTGTCATGCGCTTCCTTGATTCTCTCTTGAGATCCCGCATTGACGGTTTTTGCGGACGAATTATATCCTGAGGTCCCACGAATCGACTAAGAGGGCGACGCTCTTCGCCCACTGCGCTTTGCAAAAGCGTTAAGCCTTCAAGAAAAGCGTCTGGTCGGGGAGGACAACCCGGCACATAAACATCTACAGGAAGGAATTTGTCCACCCCCTGCACAACGCTGTAAATATCATACATCCCACCGGAATTGGCGCAGGACCCCATGGAAATTACCCAGCGGGGCTCCATCATTTGCTGGTACATCCGTCTGATTATTGGGGCCATCTTGATGAAAACGGTTCCGGCGATTACCATCAGATCCGCTTCACGGGGAGTCCCTCGAAGGACCTCAGATCCGAATCGGGCGACGTCGTACCTGCTTGTAAATGAGGTGGCCATCTCTACGTAACAGCATGACAGGCCGAAGTTAAAAGGCCAAATTGAGTATTTGCGGCCCCATGCGACTAGATCTTGCAACTTTGTAAGGATAACGCTAGCCTTTACAACCTCTTCAACCGAAGTTTCAGCCTCATAGGCGCCACCTTTTCTGTCCATGGGATCCTTTCGACTATGTTTACGTCTTGAACTGACCGAGTGTTTGGTTCTGGAAAAACCTAACTGTTTTCAGCCTCAACTCGATCGTCCGGTGTTTCCGACTGAGGACGAAATGTCCAATGGATCTAGTCTGCGCTTGCTGCGTAAATCAAGCGCACCCACACGCCAAAGATAGATAAGAGAGACAAAAAGAACAGTAATGAAGATCAAAATTTCGATGTACCCTAGCCACCCCAGTTCACGAACCGCAACTGCCCAAGAAATGATGAAAAGAGTCTCGAGATCAAAAATTACAAAGAAAACCGCTATTAAATAAAAGGGCGCATTGAGACGGACATGAGCGGAGCCTGTCACAACCATGCCGGACTCATAGGGATCGTCGGTAGTTCTCTCTTTGTGACTCTCTCCTAAAAGATACGAAACCCCGATCATTATGGCTGCAAGGGCAATGGCGGAAAAGAAATAGAGGGCCAAAGGCCACAAGCCCGAATTTAACAAAATTAGGTCTCCATATTCTTGTCCCAAGATGATTCCCCCGATCGTTAAATATAACAATAAAACAGAAAATTCCGGAAATCAATTTGTTAAGAGGATTTCTTAACCGCCAACCCGGTAATGATTTTTCGGAGACTTTTGCTCAACACTCGCGAACAGCCCCCTTTTTCACAAACCGGAACGCACATAAAAAACCCTGACACAATGTTGGTTTATGGGTAAATTAACTGTCCCTGGGAGGTGACGAGTGAGCCTGGGGTCATCTCGTGAGGGATTGCCTGTTTTCTGCTGAGGATATGGATCACGTCTACACCATGGCCAACCAGATAATCACTCAACAGGCGCCGGTGGCATCGCCAATACACGGCTTCTGCGCACATACACGCCGTAATGGATTCCGACGCTGTTTCAAGCAGTTCCTGAACACCATCTACAAAATTATCAGTCCCCATGTAATCAGCATAGCTCCGAAAACTTGAATTGGTTAGTCCGATATTCGGGGACTGAAAGTCCTTCCGGGAATGACGTAAACCCCCGAGTTTACGCAACCACAGGTAACGGATCCCATTTTGAGGCAGAAAGCTCTCCAGGTTTTCTCGATTGAAACCAGGAAATTTTTTGGAACCGGGGAGGCTGCGAATATCAGCTAATGCCTCGACCCCAAATGTTTGCAATAGATCTACCAGCTCTTCCAAAGACCGGCTGGAATGCCCGATGGTATAGATTTTTAAGGAGCGTTCGGTCAGAAGCTGAAAAATATTAAGTCTCCCCGTCATTCGGGACTAATTAACTGTTTTCAACGCTGCTGAAATGTTCACGGTCGAAGGTTGTGTCCAGGGGAGCGTCTCGGGTAATACGTTTAGGGCTCGTTGTTCGCTGGAGTCAACGAGAGAAACGCTCTTCAGATATCGTTGTAACTGAGAAATTAACCTTCCCTGACCTGATTGAAGCAGTTTCATGTATTCGGCAAAAAGCTCACTCGTAAAAAATTCCCTGTAATTAGATCTTTCAATTAGCGCTGTGTAAGTTTTCACAAAACTTTCAAGTTCAGGGGTGTTGGCAAGATACCCAAAAACGCGATTGACAAGTTCACGATCCAGCTTGGCCGAGAAATTGGTAGATAATCCCGATGGGCGGGCTACCTCTAGGAGTTGCTTTTCCGTGTGATAACAATTCTGAATGTTGCATTTAAGCGACTCAATGTCTCGGATCTGTGTAATCACCTGATAGATCTCTTTATCCATTGTTGAGTTGGTCTCAGCGGATAGAGAGAGCGTTGAGGACAAAATCATCATGCAGAGCAGCGTCAATAACCAAAAGGGTTTAATATTATTTTTCATCTGGTTACCCCCTCATCCCATAGGGCGCTTTTGCGGCCAAAGCGCTACTTCGGGTAGCCACAGAACTGTTTTTGAAATTATCATTCACGGAAAATCCCCTTGAAAATGTAGCCTTAAGTGAACTAACCTATGAGTTTCCGAATTGTTGTAGCCTTGTTAATTCTTTTCCTGATTGTTTCATTTTCATCAACACGTCGCGTTTGGTGGCGTCAACCAGGCCTCTACCCAGAAAAAGGCTGTCTAAATCGCAGTTCCGGACATACTCAGAAAAAGAGCGGGTGTATGGGTGTTCGGCCCCCAACAGAGACGAGATACAAGCAATGGCCTGTTGCCTCCATTTCTTGAAAGTTATTTCATCAAAATCGCTATCGACAACCTGATATCCAGCCTCAATAAGAGAAGCGAAAGCCTCATCATGAGGAAGCGGCGCTCCATCCAATTTCATAGCAGTCTCCTTTCTCACCTAATTAATAGCCCTGGTCCAAGGTTCCCAGCAGAGACAACTCTCCATGCTTCTTTTCTCGAGCCATTGAAATGTTTTAATTCTGAGATATTGGAAAGCCGCCACATGGTAACCCCTTGCCATGCGAGCCCTCTGGAAAATGCGACAGCCCGACCTTTCGCGACCATTCCCAGAAATGCGCGAATAGACACCGATCAAAAAGCACAGAGCATATACAATTCGTCTGTTTTAATTTTATTAGCAATACATGTGCCATACAGATGATGCCTGTGTGGCTATTCACAAAAATGGAAATAAAACCGATGAGTTAAAAATGTGAGATGTTAATTGTAGCTCAAACGGGGCGGTACATTAGGCAATAAGAATATCTCAGTGAGACGTCATTCTTGTGGCAGATTCGCACAAAAAGATTGAATCTGCCAAGTTATTTTATGATCTTAACGGGTTATCCTGTGTGCGACTAACGCTCCGATCAACAGGTTAACTACTCAGCTTCGCACGTTCATGCCGAGTTTTTGTATCCAGCGCCTCAACGTATAACGGGAAACCCCCAAATAAGACGCTGCCAATTCCTTTTTGCCCTTTGAACGCGTTAGAGCTTCCTCGATCATTGAGCGGCTCAAATTCTGCATTGAATCGGCTAAGGTCGAAGTATCGGTGATATTTAAGACTTTAGGCGGGGATGAAACAGCGTCACAAGGACCAGTTCCCTCAATATCCACCTTTATGATTCCCCCGCCTGACAGGATTATCGCACGTTCCAGGACATTTCTAAGTTCCCTGATGTTGCCGGGCCAGTGATAATTGTAAAGCTTGGCCATATCTTCGGCCGTCAGTTCCGGCGTAAAGCTCATTTGAAGGTCTTTGGCCAGGATAGACAGCAACTGCGCAACCAGGATCGGCAGATCTTCGGTTCGTTCCCTGAGAGGTGGAACTTTTATCGAGAGCACATTCAAGCGGTAATAGAGATCAGCGCGAAAACGGCCAGCCGATATTTCATATTGGAGATCTCTATTTGTGGCTGCAAGTATACGAGCGTTAACTCGTATTTCTTGTTGTCCTCCCACACGGGTAAATGTCCTGGTATCAAGAAAGGTGAGAAATTTTGCCTGAAGCGCAGGGGAAAGTTCTCCGATTTCGTTAAGTAACAGAGTCCCGCCCTCAGCCAGTTCCAATAGGCCGCGCTTGCGTCTCGCTGCTCCGGTAAAGGCTCCTGCTTCATGCCCAAAGAGTTCGGATTCCGCGAGTTCTGCCGGAACAGCGGCGCAATTGAGAGAAAAATAGGGTCCCGAAGAATAGCTCGATCTCTCATGTATATATTTGGCAAGGTAATCTTTGCCAACCCCACTTTCGCCCAGGAGCAGGATGACACTTTTTCCGGACGCTGCGAACGCCGCCTGCTTAAAAACGGACCTCATAACCGCTGAAGGATATTCCTGCGGCTCAAACTTTGACGTATCCTCATGCCTGTTCAGATCAGTTACGTCTCGAAATATTCCACAGACCCCTATGATCTCTCCGGAATCGTTATGTAGGGGTACCCTGACCTCATGGAAAGTCATGGGCACGCCTCTTGTTTCTCTGGTGCTTATCTCTTCAATCGATTCCCCTTGCAACACTCTCGCTTCAGCCTCTTTAATGTATTGAGCGGCGTCTTTTTTAACAAAGTCCTCAGCGGTCTTTCCCAAAATCTCGGATGCCTGAATGCCAAGAAGTGTTAGCATAGAGGGATTGACATGTGTATATCTCAATGAGACGTCCTTGATGAAGATGAAGTCCTTAGCGCCTTCAAAGATGGCCCTAAAACGCTCCTCACTTTTCTTTAGCTCTTCGGCGGCCAGCTTTCGCTCCATGATTTGCTTTTCGAGTTCTCCGTTGGCTGTTGACAGTTCCGCCGTACGTTCCTCAACCCGTCTTTCCAACTCGTCCTTCGCTCTGATAAGGTCTAATTCCATTCGTTTGCGCTCTATGGCGTAACGTATGGATCTGAGCAACAGGTTTCCATCCACATTGCCTTTGAATAAATAATCCTGCGCTCCCCTTTTTACCGCCTCAACAGCTACAACTTCATCTTCCTGGCCAGTGAGCACGATGACTGGAATTTCAGGAAACTCAGAATCAACGCGAGTTAACGTTTCAATACCATGACTATCGGGCAAATTCAGATCCAGAAGCACCGCATCAACGCCACCTTTCCCGAGACGGGCTAATCCCGAAGTCAGACGGGATTCACGCTGGATATCAAGGTAAACGCCCTCACAATCCAGGCACATTTCCTTAATGAGGCGGGCATAGGCTGCATTGTCCTCTATCAGCACGATTTTTAGCTGATCTTCCAGCATTTCAGTCCCTCGGAGGAAGTTTTACGACGGTGAGCCAGAACTGTTCTATGTTTTTTACCACTCCTATGAATTGATCCAATTCCAATGGCTTGGTGATGTAACAATTCGCGTGGAGGTTGTAGGTCTTTACAATGTCTTGTTCAGCTTCCGAAGAAGTCAGTATCACAACAGGAATACGCTTGAGATTATCGTCGTTCTTAATCTCTGCGAGCACTTCCCGACCGTCCTTTTTTGGCAAATTCAAGTCCAGGAGTATAAGTTCAGGCCTCGGGGCCTTGGTATGTTTTCCTTCTCGCCTAAGGAACGCAAGCGCTTCAACTCCGTTGCTCACAACACTCAGGTTGTTGAGTATCTTCCCTTCCTTGAGCCCCTCTTCCGTAAGTCGCACATCGCCGGGGTTGTCTTCGATCAACAGTATTTCAACGGGCTTCAAAATACACTTGGCGTCCATTTCTGCCTCGCTTGTCAGGACTCTGAATCCTGTCTGGGAATTGTGAAAATGAAAGTGGCTCCGTGGTCCGGCTCTGATTGAACCCAGATGCGTCCTCCGTGTCTTTCCACGACTTTTTTGCAAATAGCAAGACCTATGCCTGTCCCTGGATATTCATCACTACCGTGCAACCTCTGAAATATTTCGAATATTCGATCCGCAAATTTCGGGGCGACTCCTATGCCGTTGTCCCGGAACGAAAAGAGCCAATTGCCGTTATTGGGTTCCACGGAAATATGAATCGATGGGGGCTCATCCTTCCTGAATTTCAACGCGTTGTTGATGAGATTCTGGAACAACCGGGTAAGTTGGACATCGTCCCCGATTACAGTGGGAAGATGGTCATGAGTTATCGTGGCGCCGTTGTCCTCAATCAACAGTTGAAGATGTTCGAGGACCTCAATTAATAGCTTTTCGCAGTCAACTGGCCCAAACATCTTGCCGTGAGTCCCCACCCTCGAGTATTGCAACAGGTCATTAATTAGCATCTTCATACGTTTTGCGCCGTCCACAGCGTACCCTATAAAATCATCGGCGTCCGGGTCAAGTCTTCCCTTGTAGCGGCGTTCAATAAGCCCCATATAGCTCGATATCATTCGCAACGGTTCCTGCAGATCATGTGAGGCTACATAAGCGAACTGTTCTAATTCTGCGTTGGAACGTTCCAATTCATCGTGAGACCGCCGCAATTCCTCTTCGGCTTTTTTTCTGGCGGAAATGTCTTCAGCGAACACGAAAATTCCTGATTCTCCCTGATAATTGATCGGAATCCCTGACACGCTCACATCCACTATTCCACCGTCAAGTCTGATGAATTTCTCCTCAATTTCCGGGGTGGGTATACCTTCGTTTTTGATCTCTTCGACTCTTGATCTAGCGATCTCACGATACTCGGGGCTTATTATTTCCAGTACGTCCTTTCCGAGTAAATCTCTCTCATGCTTGGCTCCCAGGAGTTTCACCCCGGCTGGGTTTATGAAGACCCACTTTTTATTGACATGAACACCTATCATTTTAGGCAGAAACTGAACCAGCCTTCGATAGCGTTCCTCACTCTCCTGGAGCTTCTGTTCAGCGAGTTTGCGTTTAGTGATATCGACACCGGCGCAGATAATATTCTCGACATGGCCTTCATTGTCACGTATGGCGGTAAATGACCCCGAAATTAAACGAAGACCACCATTCTTTTTCAACCAGTAATATTCACGGTCATGAACTGAACTGCCGGACTCAAGCTCGCTGAAAGCGGCCTTTATTTCGTAGGCCTGTTCAGGGACCAGGAAGAGATCCCCAAAATACCAGTCCCGAGCCTCTTCGAGAGAATAACCGGTTACTTCTTCGCAAGCCCTGTTAAATCTCACTATTCTTCCAGCAGGGTCCAGCACGGTTACCAGCGCTCCAGTGGTATCAAGAACTGTGGAAACGAAATTCCTTTCCATTTCCAGGCGATCCTGCTTGACCCGCACTTCCTTGGAAAGAAGAACAAGGGGCTTGGTCACGCCAGTTTCTACAATCGCCTGGTACAGCAGGACGAATGAAACAATTTTCAGGTAATGCCCGATCAAATTGTAGAAGTCATACATTTGAACATAACGGGTCAATACCAATTCCTGTGCGATGGTCACGATTATCGACAAGGCCACCAGTTTCAAAACCCTCTTGTCGAAAGAATCTTTATGTTTGAGCAGCAAAACCAAAGCGACCACAAGAATGGCGCAAATGACGTATTCTGCTATGACCTTGAAGGGGGTGAGCCCAACACCTTCGACGAAACATACTGGAAAAATTTTCCAGTAAAATATAGACGCTAGCAGGAGAGCCGACAGAACCGTCAAAACCGCAAGTAGAATTTCAATCCGCAGGCGTCGTTTCAAAAATAACGGAGCTATCATCAGGGAGCAGCTCTCTATGGAACGAGCGCAGAGCCAAAGTTGCGGCGAAAGGTTTGGGCCATACTGTGGGAACACTCCCATGCCCTGATAACCCAGGGTATGCAACAAATCAAAGCCCGCCACAAACAGGTAAGAGACTCCGACAAGAAGAAGATAGTTGTTTTTCAGGACGTGTCTTGAAGCCCAGGTGACTGCAAACATTCCCCCGACAACGGCGATGCTGAATAGTTCTGCGATACTGTGAAACAAGAGGTAATTATCCATTCGGACAATGTACAGAGCCGCGAACGTTGCCACGCCGAGAACGATGTCACGATAGATGTCAGTTTTGGATGACGCCTCTTGCATCGGATTTGTCCCCGACACGTTATCTTCGAGCTAGATGAGGATAATAGCCTTTAGTTATCTGTAAAAGATCAAATATAAACAATCCTAAACACAAACGCACAGCTTGAGTAAAGGATTTTTTGTGGGATCAAAAATTGCTAGGTTGACTTGAAGATCGAAAGCACGGGATCGAGACTCTAGGCAGAAGCCGTAATTAGTCTTGTTTCGGACAGGGTTTGGCAACCTCTATAGCAATAAACCATCTCTTCTGGCCTTTTTCAGTTCTAATTTCATTGAGTATGGGACCCGCTGAAAGAAGATGAATCTTTTCGCCCTTTTTCAGCACTGCGATTTTTTCTTCCAAGGATAATCTGGTGAGTTTTTCCATCTCCTGATTCCTGAGCATCATATTCGCCATCTCCCATGTTTGTTGGGAATCCGCAATCAAGGCGTCCTCAGTAACGACGTAGCAATCAGATTCGGCGTAAGCCGACCCAATGAGGAGACAACAGCATACTATACAGGTAATAAAATTCTTCATCGAGATGTCCCGGGTATAGGAGTCGAAATTCAGTTAACCGATATATTTCATAATAAAAGGAACCGGCCTGGCGCTCACGCCTGACCCTTCCACGAGTGACAAAAGACATAAATCATATTCCTGTTCGTAACGAAAGAGAAAAATACGTTACAAAATGCTTCTGCATGCGGTTTGACAGTCGCGAAAAAAGGCGCTAGGCTTGTAACAGGTGTATCCGGAGCGTCCGACATTTTCGAAATCCTGGGGGTTGACCTGGATTCACCGTTAACCCAGGCAGAACGATGCCTCGAAAAATATGGATTTTGTTGTCTTCCCGGTTAGGCGTTTCTGAAATCAGGGTGGGCCCGTCTCATTATGTCGATGCGTTTTACATCGGCCTTCAACATAATTGGCCGCCTCAATGGAGCGAATTTGGAACAATCACTGCAAAAACTCGTAGAGTTCGCCAAATCAAGAGGGGCGTTGGACGCAAAGCCTATCGCCGCCAGCGATATTGTTTTTGACCCGCGTTCAATACTAAAATGTCGTTTTGGATGTAAACGTTGGGGGAAATACTGGACTTGCAGTCCCAATATAGGCATTTCTATTGACGAGTTCAAAAAGGCCCTACAGTGCTATCGGAATGCGATAATTCTGAAATCTGCAGAGCCCAAAGCTGCCCAGGAAATAACTTTGGCAGTGGAAAAAGAAGCAATCTTGGAATATGGGGCTGTGTTCGCTTTTGCATTGGTTTTGTGCGTCCAGTGCGAAGAATGCGCTTTTCCTGAGCCATGCGGATTTCCTGAAAAGGCTAGACCATCCATGGACGGTTTAGGAATAGACGTGGTCAAGACTGTAGAGTCCCTGGGGTTCAAGGTGGAATTTGACAAAACGGGAAGTCTGTTGCCGGCCTGGTTCACCATGGTCCTTGTTGACTAAACAGGTCGATTTAGAAGCGGCTCAAAATTTGCATCAAACAAGAGTGAGAATTATAGTCGCATTAGAATCTATCAAAATAAATGAACGATGACAGGAGGCGTCAATGAGCAAAAAGCTTATGGAATATTTCAACAAACAACCCAGACTGGGTACTCTCAGCACAGTGGATAAAAACGGGAAGGTTGATTCGGCGTATTTTGGATCACCGCGAATGGTCGACGAAAAAACCATCCAGATGGGTACGGGGAAAAACCGGACATTTTCAAATCTTCTTGAGAACCCTCATGCGGTTTTTTTGATTATGGAACCCGGCAAAGCGGTCACGGATTGGAAAGGTGTTCGTATTTATGTGGAAATGAAAGAACATGAAACTTCCGGGCAAAAACTCGATCAGATAAGGGCGGCGATTGCTGAAAAAGTCGGGCCTGAGGCAGCCAAAAAAATGATACACGCCGCATTGACTTTTGAAGTTACGGATGTCAGGCCGCTTGCGGACTTTGGACAAGGTTGGGAAAAATCGATTTAGACCATTGAAATTAGTTGGGGTCGTGTTGTTCCGAAAGGAACGCCGCATGATGAGGTTCTAATACTCAATTCCGTTACGAGCCCTGACGCCTTTGTCAAAGTGATGTTTGATCTTTTTCATTTCAAGGACGACATCGGCGCGATTTATTATTTCTGGGTGGGCATAACGTCCTGTAAGGACCAATTCCACGTTATCAGGTTTCGAATTCATGAGATCCAAAACCTCCTGGATATCGATTAAGCCCAAATTCTCGGCTATGTTTACCTCATCCAGGATGATCATATCAACTTCCCCGCTCAACATGGCTGAACGAGCTTCCGCTAAAGCCTGTTTGGCCATTTCCACATCCCTGGGCTCACATCCTCGCTCGAATATGAAACCCTTTCTACCCATGGGTTTGATAGTGATCATAGGCGCCAAGGATTTCAAAGCGATCTGCTCTCCTGACGTATCAGGAGCCTTGAGGAATTGAACCATGAAAACCCTGAAACCTCTGCCGATTGCGCGAACAGCTAACCCTACAGCCGCTGTAGTTTTTCCCTTTCCTTCGCCCGTGAACACCTGTATTTTGCCCGGCCCATCCATGAACGACCTACTTCAAAAGAAAGAGGGTTTCGTGATAATATTAATTCGTGAGTCCAGCTAAAAAGGCAACCGCGATTCCGCTTAACAATTGTGCAGACTCTTTGAAACGTCAAGTCAACTATACTTAAAGGTCATCGTATGTCAAGTGCTCGTCTGTTGTGGATCGGGTCCTCCGCTGAAACGGCGGAGTCCGCTCGAAAAACGCTTGAAGCTGAGCTGGATCAACTTTCCGTAAATATAGCGTCCGAGGCTGTGGAAGCTCTCAATATCCTAGCCAGGAAGCCCAGCGAACACCTCATTGTGATAATTGACGCTGGCAATACCGAAATGGAGCTGGCTACCCTGGCCACGGGGATAAAGCAGATAAATCCTTTGATAGAAATAATTATTCTTGGCTATCCCGGACTCGCCTGGGGCAATCTGACTTTGCCAAGGTATTATAGGCCAATCATTCTGGACGAGTCGTTTAGTTCGGATACGCTTATTTCATGCGTGGCCAAACTTCAAGAAATGGTGGAGGCCAAACAAGATTATGATCAACTCTGTCGTGGCATCGGTGACAATATCGGAATGTCCAGGACAAGCACTGAAGCGGTTCTGACGCTTCTGGCCAGACAGAATTGTCTCGGAATGATTAGTATGCGCCGTGACGGTTTTTTCACGTCCTACAACGAAGAAGCCGAACGCTTGACCGGGTATTCAATTGAAGAACTTGCTCACATTCAGGTATGGACGAACGCTGTTCTTTTCGATCATGAAACCGTTCAGACGCTTCTGGATTCGATAGCCATGTTTTGGTCAAAAAAGACTGGACGTGAAAACATGCGTCTCATGATCAAACGGAAAGATGGACCAATTTTAACTCTGTCCATGACGGCGGTGGTCTTGCTGGACAACTTCGGTCAGGCCAGGCAGATAGTGATGCTTTTTTTCGATCCTCTGGAAATTGGCGCAGCCAGAGAATATGAACTTTTGGTTAACTCAGGTCATTGCGCTCTTTACTCGTATCTTCCGGAAAAAGGGTTCGTCAAAATTTCTACACCGGCTGTGGATATTTTAAACCGGGCGTTTTCCCTGAATCTCACTGTCCAGGACATCCTGGACAAGAAAGTGCAAGACTTGCCGATACCCAGAGAGACGGCGCAATCGTGGCAGGGACTTTTGGAGAATCTAGCGTCAGGTTCCACGTCAATGCCAAACGGATTCAGTCCAATGGGGTTGCCCGGTCGGCGCCTGATGGAACACTCCTTCGTAGAGCGAATACCCACTGGAACAAGAGAAAAATTCGCTGTTTTTTCTGTGGTGGTCCCGAGGGAAGATCTTTGTTTCGATGCAGTTGAGAATCAATCGGATAAAGCTTTCGCAGAAAAGACCCTGAACGAAATTCCACGACCTTTTCTGTTGATCCAGGCTATAAGGAACCGGGATGGAGTGATTCTGGACTTTCAATGCTCAAGAATGAACCCGGCCGGAATTAGGGCTGTGAACCTCAATGAAGATTTCCGCCCAGGAATGTCTTTTAGAAAAATTTTTAAAGACCCGGTGAAAATGAAAACGCTTTTCGAATCAGCGTGTGAAGTTACTGAGACGGGAGAACAGAAAAATTTCGAGATTCGGATGAATTTGAATCCAAAGGATACCGGTGAAGCTCTGGTTCGGTTTTGGTTCGGGAAAGTGGGCGATGGAGTGGCTTTATTTTTTCAAGATGTTACGGCTATTCGCAACGAGGAAGCTGAACTTAAACACTACCGCCACATATTTTCTTACATGGATGAGGCTATCATCGTTACTGATCTGGAGGGAAACATCATTGACTGGAATCCTGCCAGCGAACGCATGTTCGGATACACCAAAGGGCAGATTCTTGGACGTTCGGCGTATTTGCTGACACAAAACTCCGATGGCGGTCAAATGAAGCAACAGTCCCGAGATGTCCTTCGTGATGGAGACGTTTGGAAGGGCGAATATCAGTTTATAAGAAAGGATGGAACACGAGGCGTCGCCATTTCAGTCTTTGCATTGCTCAAAGATGATCAGGGTGTCGTATACGGAACCGTAGGTCTCAGTCACGACCTTACTGAGCGCAAGCGTCTTGAAGAGCGTCTCACAGTAAAAAGTCAAGAGCTTCAGGAAAAAAATCTGGCTCTCAATACCCTCCTGCGTCACGCCGAAACGGAAAGAATAATGGCCTGTGAAAGAGTAGTAGGTGATCTGTCGCACAGAATCAACGATCGCTTATTCCGGATTCTTGAGGCTAAAAACAAGCCACAGGCCGTGGAAACACAAGTTAGCCTTCTACTCCAGGAACTGGGGACAGCTCCGGAAACAAGGAAGGTGGAACAAACAGACCACTCCCCCAGATTGACTGAGAAAGAATTGGAGGTAGCGCAGTTGATACGCTTGGGTAAAACTAGTGAACAGATTGCTTTCATTCTCGATAAGAGCCCTGACACCATTCGTCTTCAGCGGATTTCGATTCGAAAAAAGCTCGGTATAGACCGAAAGGACCGGAATTTGGCGAGCCACTTGAAAAAAATTGATCTGGCATAAATTCCATGAGATTCAGGGCTAATTAGATTGACCGCGGAATGGACCCTTCAGATCATCGAGTTGAAAAGACTTTTATTCTCTTACCCTGAACTTTTTGCATCTTGTTTTTTGGTTCATAGTCTATACACGTCACAAAATAGATTTAGACAAACTGAACTTTACAACTCGCGATACCGACAAGCAAATATAACTAATACACATTAAATCAGCAACATATCTGCAGTAATAAATTGCGTAAGTTAAATCTGATGGTCGTCCAGATCCGGGAGCCGCCTTTAGACTTTAATAGACCTAACGTAGATCTTGACATTCCGTCTGCTGAACTTTAACCTCGATAAACAAGGAAATGGACAGTCATCAATCCTGGATTCCTGAAGACAACTTCTAACTCGTCTGAAGGTGGACATTTCTTTGGAACCCAGTCTCATAACAGTGCTTTAAACCCTTTCGCAGTTCATTGGCGGCGAGTCGGATCAATGAAATAGAACTGACCCCTAACAAAGCTTGCCACGCCAGGTATCGCGCGGAACCTTTTCAGGAGAAAAATGGGGAAACAGCACGTAATCAATGCCGTAAAAGGGCTTGCCACCGAAAAAGTTCCCTGGGTTCCTTACTCTGGAGTCCATAGCGCCTTTTTAATTAATGAACCCGCCGACAAATTCCTGCAGGACCCTGACCTCATCGCAAAAGGGGTCTTGTTTGCCGCCCAACGCTATAAGGCCGATGGAATTCCTTTGCTGTTCGATCTCACTGTAGAAGCTATTTCCATGGGTTGTAGTCATAAGTGGTGGCCTGACAACCCGCCATCTATTACAGGACACCCGCTTGATAAAAAGACACTCACCGAATCTGGATTAAAAATTCCAGGGCCTAAAGATGGTCGATGGCCGGTGATAGTGGAGGCAGGGAAAAAGGTCAGGGCAGAACTTTCGGATGTGGCGCTTTATGGGATATTGTGCGGGCCTTTGACCCTCGCAAGTCATTTGCGGGGTGTTCGGATTTTCACGGATGTAATTAAAAATAGACCCATCGCAAAAGAAATTATCGAATTTAGTGGAAAAGTGGCTGGTGAAGCGGCCCGAATTTATGCCGAAGAAATCGGATGTGACGTGATCGCCATTACAGACCCTGTGGCATCGTTAATCAAGCCTGAAATCTTTCGTGAATTTGTAACCCCTGCTGCTCAGCCCGCAATCGAGGCTGTCAAAAAAGCCGGTAAGGTGTCCAGCTTTTTCATCTGTGGTGATGCGACCAAATGTCTTGAGGAAGTGGCTGCGGTAGGGACGGATGGGTTCGCCATCGATGAACAGCTTAATCTCAACTATGTGCGGGATGTAGCTCTAAAATACGGAGTGGGTTTCGGCGGAAACCTCAAGCTTACACTTGCCCTATCCTTAGGGCTGGTATCCCCGCGAGAGGACGCATTGGTTGCATTAGCGGCGGGGGGTAGCACTGGGTTTGTCTTAGCCCCAGGCTGTGACATTCCGTATGACGTTCCCAGGGAGCACATCGATCAAGTTATTGAGGCCATAGAGTTTTACAACACGTATTACGCAAAATACCCGCACCATATCGTCAAGAAGCAGGATGGGAGTAAATAAAAATAGATATTTACAACAAAGGTTAAGATGTTGACCTCAAAGTTCGACTCGTATCATGTGATTCAATACCAAAAACTGGAAAAAAGGAGGATGAAATTCGTTTACTGCCAAAAAGCGCCAATATTGTCGAGAAATCCGACTTGAAAGCCTCTTCTTACTTGAGTGGACAAATCCTCAATGAGAAGATTCTGCACAATAAGCGGACTCACGCGTCCAACCCAGAATTAGCTACCACAAAAAAAGACGGTTGTTTAATCAAAGCCGTCTGTCCTCAGGAGGATTGCTATGTTTAGTTTTCAGACCGAGCAGAAAGTGTGCGAGGTCGGAGGAGTTAAATTCGGAGGCAAGCCCGGTCAATACCCTACGGTCATTGTTCCCTCAATCTTTCAAAAGGGAGACAAGGTTTTCGAGGGAAAGCGAAAAGAGGGATTTGACCGAGAACGCGCCACTGAACTCGTGAAAATGTGTGACAAGCTCTGCATGGAGACTGGCATTCCATACATGGCTGATATCGTTGGAACAAAGGGGGAAGAATTTAAGACATACATAGACTTCTATACCGAGGTTACGTGCATGCCCTTTTGTGTAGACGCCTGGGTCATGAAGCCAAAACTCGAGGCTGCAGCTTATTGCGCTGAAAAAGGTCTACTGGATCGAATGTTCTATAATAGCCTTACTGTCTGGGAAAAAGATGTGGAGACCGAAATCAAGGAAATCATGGCCATAGGTGTTAAACATGTGCTGTTGGTAGCCTTTGATCCTGCTGACCAGATGCCCACAGGCAGAATTAGTGGAACCCAAAAACTCCTGGACGCAATTGACAAGGTTGGAGCCAAATTCGACAGCCTTTTTGTAGACACTTCCGTCATGAATGGCCCTGCAACGGCTTTATGTTCCCTGTCCAACAAGCTCATTAAAGAAAAATGGGGCTTTCCTTGCGCGAGCGCTCCTTCGAACGGCTCATACATGTGGAAAGCAGCTCGAGAGATGTGGGGTCAAAAAGGGTGGGCCGGCGCGGATGCCGCTCTGGAAGCCCTATCCTCATGCTTCTATCACGACATGATCTTTTCCGGTCCAATGGCAGGATCAGACAGGATTTTTCCCGCAGTGGCCATGGCGGACTCGTTCCTCGCTACATTGGTATATGGAGAAACCAAAAAACTGCCGGAACTGGATAATCATCCGCTGAAGAAACTCTTCCCGGAATTTATAGAGCAACTGAAAGGCATGTAAGCGCAAGAAGGTATTCAGAACAATGTAAGAAGCGCCCCTGTAAAATTTTCAAGTCGAAAAAAGAGAGGAATTAATAGATGGCAGCAATGACCCCCAAAGAACGGGTAAAAAAGTTTATGAAAAAAGAGCCTGTAGACACCATGCCCATTTTTAGCGGGATGGGGATGGTAACCGTTCAGGCTATTGACAAAATGGGAATCCGTTTTGCTGAAGTGCATGGATCCTCGGAATACTTGGCTAACTCAGCTACAATGAGCGCCGAAATTTTTGGATTTGATTCTGTCATCGTACCGTATGACATGTGCACAATTCCTGAAGCCATGGGCCGTGGCTGTAGCACATATGCGAACGCTGAGGGAATCCTTTACCCCACAGTGCCTTCCAAGTGGGACCAACTCGATAGTGTCGACATCAATCCTGATTGGGTATCCAAGGCGAGAATGCCCGTGGTCGAGGAAGCGCTCAAGAAGCTCATTTCCGAAGGGAAATATGGCGTGGGCGGCTGGGTGCTCGGGCCTTTCACTTTAGGTGGGCAGGTCATAGAACTTGATCTCCTTCTGAAGGGAATTAAAAAAGAGGCCGAAAAGGTCAACGCATTCATGAAGAAAATGACCGCAGTGGTCATCGATGTGGCGAAGCGCTACCAGGATCTGGGCGTTGATTACATGACTATACGTGAAATGGGTTCTGGAACCGATCTCCTATCTCCCCGAATGTGGAAACAACTCATTCAACCGTATCTACGAGAGATTTTTGAGGCTCTCGAATCCCCCAAGATTCTCCATATTTGCGGTGGGACCGATTTGATAGTTGAAATGATGAATGACTGCGGGGCGGACGCTCTTAGCTTTGACCAGAAGAATAATCTGGTTGAGACGAGAAAGAAGATTGGCAACGATATTCTATTGCTGGGCAACTTTGATCCATACGGAACCCTTTGTCAAAAAGACGCCTCCGAAGTGCCGGCTATTATCAAAGGCTGCATAGATGCGGGTGTAGACGCTGTTTGGCCCGGTTGCGATATATGGCCGGATGTAAAAGCAGAAAATGTCGAAGCATGGGTAAAAACCGTTAGAGAGTTTGGTGGGCAACCTTCTCCAGCGGTGGGAAGAATATAAACGACTACAAATCAATCGATGGAGGAAAGTAAATGGTCTCAGAAGAAAGACGCGCAGAAATTCTGAAGAATCTCTCTGAAGGAGTGGTGGAGTACGAGGAAGACCGAGTTAAAGAATACTCTAACATGGCTCTTGACGAAGGACTCGATGCCTACGACGCAATTATGAATGGCTTGGCGGCAGGCATGGAGATCGTGGGCGATCTTTATGATCGCCAGGAATATTTCGTCCCGGAAATTCTCATGTGCGCTGACGCCCTTTATGTAGGACTAGACATACTTAAGCCTCACATGAAGATAAGCGATTCTACCGGAGTTAAGGGACAGGTTGTTATCGGAACCGTCCAGGGCGACGTGCATGATATAGGCAAGAACCTCATCAAAATGATGTTCGATGTGGCTGGCTTCACTGTCCATGATCTTGGCAGGGATGTGCCTCTAGAGAAATTCGCTGAGGAGCAGTTGCGCACCGATTCTGAAATTGTGGCTTTATCCGCAATGATGACCACCACCATGATGGGTATGAAGAAAGTCATAGCGATGATCAAGGAGAAAAACCCGGATGTGGCTATCATGCTTGGGGGCGCTCCAGTCACGAAAGACGTCGCTAACCTTTTTGGAGCCGATGGTTACGCCGAAAGTGCAGGCAACGCTGTTCAGGAAGCTATAAAGATGATTGGACAGCTCCGTAAATTAAAGGAATAGGGGATTAGAGCATAACCACCAAGTTTCCCAGTTAGGGATTGTTAGATTGTACGTACGTTTGCCGTATAGCTACCGAATCAGCGTCATCAGTCGCTCATTTTCTAATCAACGTGACGCTGATCGAACCCAGGTTCCATGTGCTTGTGACGGAAAAGTGTCTTTGAAAACAGGATTATTTTTGAAAATTGTGGCTGTTGGCAGCGACTAAACAATCCGGGATGGGTTATCTAAGGTCCCTATCTTAAAATAGACACCAGCACAAGCCACGCGGGAATAAACCCGGCGGACTATCCATGTAGTGGTCAACGGAGTATTGCGCCCAGACGACCTTCAGGAATAAAAGGGGAATTGTTTAATGGACAACAAGCAGCACATGGTGATCTTCCAGCCTTCGGCGCGCCGAGGGTTGGTAGACGAAGGAACCAATCTTATTGAAGCTTCTCGCCAGTTGGGCGTCGATATTGAAGCCCTGTGCGGGGAAAAGAAAGTCTGCGGAAAATGTAAGGTAAGAATAGAAGAAGGTTTCTTTGAGAAATTCGGCATTACGTCCAACAAATCACACGCGAGTGAGTGGCAGGAAGAAGAAAGCAAGTTTTTCACTCCCACTCAAAAAAAGGAAGGTTACCGTTTAGCCTGTGTAGCCAAAGTACAGGGCGATTTGTTGGTATTTGTGCCTGAGGAAGCCCGAGCCGGGAAGCAAATAGTCAGCAAAGCGGCGAGAGATATCCACATAGATTGGAATCCCGCTGTAAAACAATATCATGTCCAGGTAGTGCCTCCAACGTTTGAAGAACCCGCAGGAGATTTCGAACGGATTTGCGCTGAACTTGAGCGAAACTACGGTCTAAAAAACCTGAGTATCGATTGGTACTCCTTGAGAAAGCTTCCCCGAAGGCAGAGAGATGGCAATTGGGGAGTCACCGTAGCCGTTTGGATGGATAAAGAAATTGTGAGGATTCTGCCCGGTAAGATGGATGATTGCTACGGAATAGCCATAGATGTCGGCACCACGACTGTGGCGGCCTATTTGTGCAATCTACGGACCATGGAAGTCATCAAGACTGTGTCGATGATGAACCCACAGTGTAAGTACGGCGAGGACGTAATGGCTCGCATCACCTACCACATGATGAACCCCAAGGGCCTTGAGACCATGAGCAACGATCTCATAGAAGGGTTAAACAAGCTGGTTGTTGAAGCATGTGATTCCACACATCCTCCAAAAAAGAGAAAAAAGAAAAAATCTGAAGATGATGAAATAATAGAAGCGCCGGATGTAACCGAGGCAGCGGAGAACGAAAACAAAAAGTACCTTAATCTCAAACCTAACGATATAGTTGATATGACAATTGTCTGCAACACGGCGATGCATCACATCCTGCTTAAACTGGATCCTGAATTTGTGGGGTTGGCGCCATTCCCTCCGGTTATTCACAGAAGCCTTGACATTCATGCGCGAGATCTTGGAATCAAGTTAAATGAGTCGGCCTATGTACACATTTTGCCTAATGAGGCTGGTTTTGTCGGGGCCGATAACGTCGGGGTTCTGATTGCGGAAGAGCCTTATAAGCATGATCAGGTACAACTTCTCATTGATATAGGCACAAATGGTGAACTAGTTCTTGGAAACAACAAAAAATTGATTTCATGTTCATGCGCGACTGGGCCGGCTCTGGAAGGGGCGCAGTTGAGTTACGGCATGCGAGCCGCTCCTGGGGCAATAGAACGAATAACTATCAGCCCCGAGACTCATGAAGTCGATTATAAGGTCATAGGAAGAGACGCCTGGAAAAACTATTCCAAACCCGAAGAAATGAAAACAAAGGGCATCTGCGGGTCAGGGATCCTCGATGTTCTTGCGGAGCTTTATTCTGCGGGTGTAATCGTCAAGAGCGGCAGGTTCAACAAGAGCCAAAAATCCGATCGCTACAGGGTTAACCCGGACACAAAGCAGCCAGAATTCGTAATAGCTTGGGCCAATGAGACATCTATAGGTAAGGACGTCGTTATAACCCAAAAGGACATTCGACAGATACAATTGGGTAAAGGAGCCCTTTACACAGGATGCAAACTGATGATGAGGCGAATGGGCCTCACCCAGGTTGACACCATAAAAATAGCGGGCGCATTCGGGACCCACGTAGACAAGACCAAGGCCTTAATAATGGGGCTCTTTCCTGACTGTGACCTGGAAAATGTTTTGGCCGTAGGCAACGCAGCGGGCGATGGCGCAAGAGCCGCCCTGTTAAACCGGGAGAAAAGAACCGAAGCAAATTGGGTTTCACGGAATGTAGAGTATATAGAACTCACGGTAGAAGAAGACTTCCAACAACAATTTATGGAATCTATGCAGATTCCTCATATGAAGGATCAGTTTCCTCATCTGGAAGGCATCGTAGCGCCGGAAATCCTTCATCAGAAATAAGTCGATCAATTGGGCGGCCGTTGCTGGTCGCCCAATTAATCACATGTTTAAGACTCTCGACGTTCCGGAGGACAATTTGACTGTAATAAGAGTCGAAGCCGGTTCATGCGGATTTGTCAGTCGTATTAAGGCCAAGAAAGAAAATAAACGGACTGTGCGAATCCAGATAGAGTCCGACTGTGAATCTTTAGACGATCTTGGGTTTATACTGGAGGAAAACGGTCCATTTGGAATCGTAGACTTTATGAGCACAAACCCTGCGAAGAATAGGGTGTTCCAGTTGGCTTGGGATAAATTGCCGCACGCAGCCTGCCCGGCGGCCATGGCCATTATAAAGGCCTGCGAAGTTGAGTTGGGCTTGAATGTTCCGTGCCCTGTTTCCATACAGTTCGAAGAGTGCGCAGAAGATTAGATCTTGAGTTTGGACTGCTCCGCATTTACAGTGGTGGCTGTTCAAGATCATGTCCAACCGTATGAAATAGTTTTAGTTGAGAATCCAATGAACCAAGAGGCGCCCAATGGCCGTTAGAATCGAAGACTTGATAGACTTGCGGGATGTTCGCCAAGTCCGAGGTAAGCATTCTCCGAATATGATATCCCCGGATTCTTTTAGACAAATAGAAACGTTAGCCAAAGAATTAGGCTTTCATGAGGTTCACCTTATGGAAACCTCCAATATTGTCACTGGACGTTGGGTGAGGCTGAAATGCCGTTATGGCTGCGCCAAATACAACACCAGTTGGTGTTGCCCACCCGCCGCGCCCAATCTCGAAATGACCAGAGAAATTTTGTCGGAATACGATTTAGCGCTTCTCCTGGTAAGCGAAGACACAAACGAGCATTTCTATCGCAATTCACCTAGTAAGCGGCGGAAACAGATAAAACAATGGAAATCCACTGTGGCCCTCGAACGAAAGCTTTTTTTGATGGGATATTATAAGGCTTTCGGCCTTCCTGCCGACACCTGTGCGCTCTGTAAGGAATGCGCATATCCAAAACAGTGCAAATTCCCGAATGAGAAAAGACCTACGTTGGAGGCTTGCTCCATCGATGTGTTTCAGACATTAAAAAATTTGGGACAATCAACTGGGCTTGTCCGCAAAATTGAGGATTGTTTCCATAGCTATTCCATGATCTTGCTTGCCTAGTGAGATAATTTTCAACGATTGGGCGCTACAGTTTTAGCCTAGGTTACGTCTACGCAGAACCAATCAGATATTGCGCCGGTAACACAAATGGATCAGTCAGGAATAGCTGTTTGCCTAATTTCCGGTTTTTTGGGTAGCGGGAAAACAACTTTCCTCAATCACATGCTCAAAGAGCATCCTCGGGACTTGAAACTTCTGATATTGATAAATGAATTTGGGGAAGAAAGCATTGACGGAGCTTTGGTGGAAGATCCCGAACTTGAAATGCTTGAAATTAGTAAAGGATCTATCTTTTGCGCATGCGTAAAAGGCGATTTCATAAAAGCGCTCTACCGAATAGCCTTTGTCCTTCAACCGGAAGCTGTGGTAATCGAGGCCAGCGGAGTGGCGAATCCTACAGATATAAGTAGAGACGTTTTCAACCCGATATTCAAGGGGATGTTCACGTCTCTAAACAAAATCTGCATTATTGACGCCGCCAACTTCCTCGAACAATACAACGTATTTGCATCTATAGAAAACCAGATAGAAGCTGCGGATAAATTTATTGTCAACAAGATCGAACTGGTTGATAAAAGGGTCTTGGTCCGGATAAAGGAAGTGATTAGACGACATAATCCTAACGCGACTTTTGTCGAAACGTCTTTTTCTCTGCTCGATCAGAAATATTTCGTCGACTTTGGCGCTATGATAAATTCGAGGTCATCTTTGGAATCTGAGACCGAAACAGAGTTTTTGAATGATGAGGCGCTCGAAAAAGTAATCGACAGAATTCTTGAGAACCAACTTGCTCAACTCTCGCCTCCGGAAAATCTCATTTCTATTACTTGCCGGTGGGATTCAGGTGGGCTAGCCGAGTTTAGGCGAATTGCCGACCGGCTTCCTTCAGACGTGGTTCGAGCCAAAGGATTTATATTTGACAAAAGAATCCCCTACTTATACAGCCACGTAGGACATTCTTACGATATCCAGCGGTTTGACGGGCCCAGGCTCCTTGACAGATCAGTCAATCGGGTTGTCTTTATCAGAAGTGAATCAAAGGAGAAGGATATTCGTTCCATGTTTCTAGAACAGGGCCTGAACTTATTCAAGTAACGCCCGATTTTACAACTGGCTATCTAGCCTTGATGTTTGAATTCATCACAAATCGAGCCTTTTGCAAAACTCCCCTAGGAATTAGTGTTTTCAGGGTCCATCAAGCCTTTTATGGCAATTTTATAGGTCAAAATAATCAGTCAGTCAAATTTTGTGGGTTTAGCTCACAATTTTTCTGTTT
>JBAZSD010000014.1 GCA_041662605.1 Desulfomonilaceae bacterium | reverse complement strand
AAGTTACTGATATTATAATGACGACAACTAACTACTTGTATTTTTGAATTTATATCTTGTAAGAGGCTCGTCAGAGGTGATCCGCCGAGACATAGCGCTGAACTGTTGGCAGATAGACACCGGTAAATACTGAAGGTTGCTTCACAATGAGAGCGAACCTCACAAGAGAGGTCGTACACAAGCAGATTGACAGGCTGTGTAACATGTCGGAATAATAGGCGTATTGGGTTGGCCCAACACAATTAACCGCTATCATTTCAATATGTTGTAATTGTGAAGTTTAGACGCAAGGGTCAGGATTGCAAATATGCCGCAACTTGTGGCTATACCAAACAGAACATCATTTATGAGAAATGATCTTTAGGGTTGACGCTACACAGAACGCAAAACACAGAGACAGGAGGCAACAACATGTCGCTCATTCAAACCACGCCACCGGAAAAGGCTGAGGGAAAGCTCGCAGAGCTTTACGCTGAAGTTGAGCAGCTTTTCGGGATGGTTCCAAACAACGTACGGATGCTTGGGGTCAGCCCAGAGATCCTCGACAATCAAATTCAGCTCATGGGGTACTATATGGGACATCCCACCCTGAGCGCGCCGCTTCTGGCCATGATACGCATGCTTGTATCAAAGGCATGCAAATCCCCCTACTGTCAGAATCTGAACACGGGATTACTGAGCAAGGCAGGGTTCACCAAAGAGCAAATAGCGGCCATGCAGGATGATCCGAGCCAAGCGCCTCTGGACGATAAGCAGAAGGCTCTGCTACTCTTCGTATTAAAGGCTTGCGACAACCCGCATTCGGCGACCGCTGAGGATTTGGACCGTTTGAGAGCTTTGGGGTGGGATGATAGGGACATCTTCGAAGCAGTGGCCCATGGGGCAAGGATGGTGGGGACCAACATAATTTTCGACACGTTCAAGGTCGATATGGACTGATGAAATTATGGGAACGGGCCGGCCCTGCGCTTCCGCATCGCTCCTATGGTTTTGCAGCGGTTAAGGGAGCCGTTCCCATGACTTTCTCACATAGCGGACACTGAGCCTGTTTTCTTGTCTTCCTGGCGACCAGTATATGCAAATCATTAGAGGGAGGTGAAGTTTGGCGTGGTTTTTGTGAAAGTATTATAATCGGCAACTAATTAATATTTATGGCTTAATTGGCAATATGTGTAGTTTTGGAAGGTTTTCCGGCTTTTCTTCAATAATAGAAAGTAAATTTAAATTATTATTCTTTTTGACAATAAAATATTCTCTTTCGCGTAATAATAAAGAGTAATAAAAATGCATAAATAAGAGTTTTATATAATTATGCCGAAGAGTTAACTCTTCCCAAAAATTTCACAAAACTACACGGTTTTACAAAAGAGCGCCAGTCTCTGAAAAACGGGGAGCAAATCTATCTATACCCAATTTCCGAAAAAACATTCCATTCCGGTCTCTCTCAGGCTTTACATCCAGATGTTTCTCAATTGCCCTGGAAAACTTGTTCCGTCCCAGCGGTCTGTACCCGCATCGTTGAGCCCATTCCTGATATGCGGCGTAAAGTTCATTCAGCCTCACGAGATGGCGGAAATTTCCTTCTCCCGGCAGGACCCTGACATTACGGTCTGCAATAAACTCGACTATCGGCTCAAGGTTTCTCTGGTAATCCTGAACGGCGGCGTCACAAATATCGGAGGTCGAAAAGCGCTGGTTCTTCCGAAGCCGGTTCAGCCCTTCAAGCGCCCATTTGAGAACTCCGCTTATCTCATTGGCGATAATCCGACTAGCCCTCTGGGGATCTGAATCGTCCTTGCCGAAACGCTTCGGGAAAGGAATAATTATCCAGCGTCGCAAGTACCCGTAGCTATCATCGGTAGACGGAGGCAGGTTGTTTCCCGCTGTTATCAATTTTGCGAAATTGCGGAATTTGAAAGGTTTCATGAATTTTCGTTCCGCGGTAACCGGGTCGCCGGTCACGAGCGCCTTGAATATCGAATCATTGACCAGCTCTTTTGAGCTTACTTCGGGACTGATATTGACGAGTTTGTTTTGAAGCTCTGAGAGCTTGAATCTGTCTCCCAGTCTGGCTAGATGCACTGCGCTCACATTTTCGCCGCCAACCAGCTTTTCAAGAACATCCAGGATCACGGATTTGCCGTTTGAGCCCTGACCATAAAACAAAAAAGCCTTTTGCGGCCACACATCCGGTGTAAGACAAAAGCCGAAAAGTTCCTGCAGAATGGAGCGGGCGTCCTCGTCCGGAATTATATCTTTGACCGTTTCGAGCCATACTGGGCACTGGGCCGTTTCTTCCAGCGTTATGGGATTCTGAAATGTGAACTTGAAATCCGGGTTATGATCCAGAAAATCCCCGTTCTCAATGTTGATTATTCCATTGCTGATATTTAACAGGCCCGGCGGGTTAATGTCATCAGTCCTTGTGAAGCACGTGATACTCAATAGCTCCGATACAGCTTTGACTTGATAGGCCTGAGCCTCCGATCCAATCAGTCGCATGGCCTCCCGGCAGATCTCTTCTTCATAAGTTTGGCGATAATATCCGTCGCTGTATTGATAGAAGGTTCCATCAACATAAATCGTCGGTGTTTCCTGAATGATAAGATCAACATAATCAAGAGGATGAAATCCTCCAGTTTTTTCGTAACCTTCTTCTACAGAAGTTTTTTTCTTCAACTCAGCGAGTAGTCTGCGCTTTTTAAAGCCTGTTACGGATTTTATCCTGTCCAGATAATAGTCCGCGATTAAGGGGCCTTTGTTGGCAATCGCCTCGTAGAGCTTTTCGAGTTTGTCCGCGACGGCTTCAGGATCGCTTCGTTCATGACTCAAATAGAGTTCAAGAAATTGTTGAGCCTCAATGTCATGAAACTTTGTGATTTCCCGACTTGAGAGGAAAGAGTTGATGTCGACCTTGGGGGAATCATCTTCCAGCGGCAATGTCTTGATTGAGACTCCAAAACCATGCTGAAAAAGTCTGAGTCCCTGTTCTATTGCTGATCTTTGTCCGGTACCGTTTTTATCAGAGTCGAAACAAAGGGTAATCGTCTTGATGTTGGTTTCTTTCAATAACTCGATTCTGTCAGGTGTCAGGCCCTGGACGCCAAATAGGGCTATAGCGTTTGACACTCCCCGGTCGATGAGTGTCAGTAGGTCAATCACGCTTTCCGTCAGATAGACATCTTTTAGATTACGACATTGGTCGATGTTGAATATTGCCCTTGGTTGAGGCGGATCCGTAAGTCCGCAGTTCGCGTGTCTGGGTTTGGCTGATTCGTGAATTGCGCGGCCGTAGAAGCTTACGATACGACCGTTACGGCGCACGGCGAAAATCGCCCTACCTGCAAACAGGAACCTTCCGCGTTTGCTCAGCAAACCGGCGTTTGAAGCTGTCTCGCAGTTGCGGAATTCGTAATCCGGCGGCAGATATCCCACCAACCCCCGACATGTTTTTCGCGATATTGAGCGTGATTCCAGATAGGTGTAAGCGGGACCCGGGTCTCTGAGGGCGTCTTGCCATACTTCTTCATAAGGGTCTTCTATCCTGGAACAAGTATCCCGGCCACCTTTGGGAGATCTGGCGATTACCCTTGGTAAACCGGTTTGTTCGGCCAGCCAATTCTTGACTGAAATGAAGGATTCTCCCCTCGGGTTTGGATTGCCAAGCAAAAATGCGCCCACCAGACCGTAGCTGTCAAAACGTGTATTGCATGAGAAACAATAGGCGTGATCATCGTAAACATGCAAACTGGGGCGCTTATCCTGATGAAGTGGGCAGGATATTTTTCCATCACGACATGTTCGCGCTCCAAATCTCTCAACTATTGTGCGCAATGGCATCGAATTCTTGTAAGGATCATCCGTCAAACTGTCGTGTGACGCTACTTGAGTTCCGCATGCGGCGGCAAATCGCATACTTTTATCTCCTTGATTTCCGGGTGGTTGTTGATTAAACTGGTTTTGGCGCCGGTTGTTTGGAAGGTTACATCCCGTCTGAATTCTCTTGCGCCAGCGGATTGGAAAGTATCACTATGCGCTAAGAACATTGTAAAAAGGGGGGTTCCACCGGGTCAAGGGCTAATTAAAATTGTGGGCTTCATGAATTGGAACTCCAGAAAATGAAATGCGGCGGCGAAAAAATCCTTGATAATGATTCAGGCAAAACCACCAAAGCCCCATTCCCTGAACTTGATCTGCTTTCGACTGTTTTTAAGAAATATCCCGGAATACTGGCAGTGTATCTGTTTGGCTCAGCCGCTACCGGTAAGGCAGACGCCGCAAGCGACCTGGACATTGGCGTGTTACCAAAAAACTCTTCGCTTCACGCCAAAAAACTGGATATCCTCACAGACTTGGCTTCAGTCGGATTCTGCGAAGTAGACCTTGTTTTCCTGGATGTCAAGGACATTGTTATAAGATTCGAGATAGTCAAGCATAACAAAGTCATATATCGAACGAACGATTTCGACAGCGGGGAATATTATTCCAAGGTTCTACGTATGTATTTTGATTTCCTTCCTTATTTGAAGGTCCAGCGTGAAGCCTTCAAGAGGAGAATCCTTGATGGTCAACAAAGAAATTTTACATAAAAGGCTTGGTAAGATTGAGGAATATCTCGGTATTCTAGACCGGCTCAGAAGATTTAGTCGTGACGAATTTCT
This sequence comes from Desulfomonilaceae bacterium, assembly GCA_041662605.1. Taxonomy (NCBI): domain Bacteria; kingdom Pseudomonadati; phylum Thermodesulfobacteriota; class Desulfomonilia; order Desulfomonilales; family Desulfomonilaceae; species Desulfomonilaceae bacterium. The sequence continues at coordinate 95,156 of JBAZSD010000014.1, read as the reverse complement.
TGAAGAACCTGAACGATACGGAAGCGCCGAGCGATTTTTACATTTGTCTATAGAGGCGATCAACGACCTAGGAAACCATATAATTGCAGACCTGAATTTGGGTGATGTTAACTGGCAAAGTGATATTCCCCGAATTCTTTTCGAAAAAGGCCAACTGTCGGAAGAACTCAGGGATAAGTGGATCAAAATGATTGGGTTCAGAAACGTATTGGTTCATGAATACCTGAGTATAGACCGTGAGCTTGTTTATGATACGCTGCACAACAACCTGCGAGACTTTAGGGAACTGATGGCAGCCTTGGCGGGATGGATTTAGGGAATCAGAAGAATATTGTAAGGCTGCGAGAGTCCGATCGAGATATCCATAAAATTAACACACATGCGAGGTATTTGATACAGAAAGACATCTTGATTCGGCTCGAAAGACAACGATGGCCCGCTTGCATGAAACCAGTTCTTCAAGTGGGCCATCATTTCGATTTGAACAAAGTGTTGCGCCTGAACTAACTCCTAGAATTTGGGCACGGCGAACAAATAGCCACCAAATATTAAATAGGCGAGTAGAAGTGTCCAGAGGATATTGATACCCTGAGCTAAAACGAAGGCCGCAGCGGGCTTGCCTCCTCCCATGGTCGAGATTTCACGGAAGTTTGTTTCCAGTCCGATGGAAGTAAACGCAAGAGCGAACCACATTGTTCGAATGCCGCCAAGGGTACCTTTTGTGGCGTTGACGGTTTCCGGGCTGAGTATAAAAGAAAAGAGGATTGACATCGCCATAAACCCCAAGACAAATTTCGGGAATCTTATCCAGATTTCTATTAATCCTGGTTTTTCCCCACCGGGATTTTGCTCCGCCTTCTTGAAGGTCCAGACAACAGCTAGAATAAAAGCCGCAACTCCAATAAGGACGTTCTGTGACATTTTCACGATGACGCCCACTTTCATTGCGGTCTCACTGATCAGAGAGCCGGCCGCTACGACTGACCCACTGGTGTCCAGCGTCCCGCCGAGCCATGCTCCGGCAACAGCGTCCGGTATTCCACACCACTTGGAAATTAACGGCTGTAGAACCAACATCGGCACAGCGCAAATAAGGACCAGGGACGTAGTATAACTAAGTTTCTTCGGGTCACCCTTTATAGCCCCGGAAGTCGCGATTGCGGCTGAAACTCCACAAATAGATACTGCGCTTGAAAGGATGGCGGCAAATTCTTCGTCTATCTTGAACTTCATGCATATCCAGTAACAGGTGTACCAAATTACGGCTACAACAAGCACTCCCTGAATCATACCCAGGGCTCCGGCCTCCATAATCTCCCCGAAAAGTATGTTGGCGCCTAATATCACCAGTCCTGTTTTGATATAGAACTCAGTTCTCACCGCCATTTCAAGCCACTTGGGAACGCCTATGACATTACTTATAAAAAGCCCCAACGCCAAACACCAAAGGACGTATTCGAGACCATAGTAATTCACGGTCTGGTTGCCGGCGATGAACATCGACAGCCACGCCAGAATGAACACAATAGGGAAACCAATGGCGAATTTGCCAATGTTTACCGAGAGCAAAGCCAGGGCAATAGCGCTCAGAATTAGAATCCCCAACGCGATGTAAATGGAGTTTATAATGTTGTCGGACGAAAACACCTTGTCAATGAGGTTTGAAGCGCTATCTCCAATTGCCTTTCCAATTTTTGAGGATTTCTTTTTGAATGAAGCGTCTTTCAGTCCTTTGGCCGCGTCCTGGAATTTCTTGGCCGCGTCCGCTACTGCTTTGCGGTCTCCCTTTTCCATGGCCGCCTTGAGCGCTAGAGCCTGGGTTTGAAACGCCGTTTCTCCCTGATCACCGGCGGTCTTGGCCAGCTTATCAACCGATGGTATCGCTTCAGCGACAAAGGTCTTGAACTCTCCGTCAGTAGCCCATTTGAACTTGGGAATTTTGATTGTCAGACCTGCTACGACCAGAGCAATGATCAAGAATCCCAACCAAACGGCCAGCCAATCTTCACTTCTGATTAGCGCCGACCACTGCGATTGCTTCTCAGGCATCTCCCGACCTCCTGTGAAAAAAAAATTTGATGAGTTACAGCGCTTTGTATCACTCGGCGCCCGGCATTAACCGGGCCCCATGTTGATCATGACAAAACCGTGGACTTTTTCAAGCAATTTATTCGCTTTACACTAAATTCCGTAAAGGTAATAACAACTCCTGCAACCAATGGGAGGTAACGGAAAATTCCTGGACCTGGGAAAACCATTCGGATCGAGCAAGAAAGACTTGATTGACTCAATAACACTTACTGACAATCGGTTCTCGAACAATTTGCGAAAGTCCACATAGTCTCTTGATTCGATAATATCCCTGAGACTAGTTTCCTTAATATTGCCAAACCGATAGACAGGGGTTTCTATTTTCTGGCCATCGAAGTACCTGTGATTCATGTAAGCCAAACTTATACAGGGCGACACAAAACCATCGACAGATACAAAAAGTGTCTTCAAGGGATTCTGTTCACAAATTGGGCTCTCCGACGCGGTTAATTCATAAACCCTGAAATTTAATTTCAGTTTGGCGGCTCGTTTTTTAGCTTCTTCAATAACCCTGGAAATGTCTGTAGCCATGTCGTCTTCAACGGGGATTCCAAATACACGGTCAGAGTCATTTTTGGAATTGACAATAACATCCAGATTTTTCGCAACCACGAAATTGACCCCAAAACTGCTTGCCAGGTCAATCATATCAGGTAGTTCGAAATAATTCGCTTTCATCATTACGAAGAAAATCATTAGGGATGGGCGCATGTCATTTCGTCTATTTCTGACACTCCTGATGTATTCGAGATTATCCAGCGTATCCTCAAAAGAAGCGCCGATCCTGATTTTTTGGTACGTTCCCGATGTAGCGGCGTCTATTGAAAAAGCTACCCAGTCGAGACCGGCGTCAAGCAACTCGTCGAACCTGTTTGGACTCAATAACACGCCATTAGTGCTGAATCCCACCCTACAACCGGAATCCTTGGCAATCCGGACCATTTGATCGAGGTTCTTATTCATCAGAGGTTCACCGGATCCGGTGAGATCGATTTCTTCAACGCTACTAAAATCTTTAGACAACGACTTGTAAAGATCCAAGTCCATGTCCCTTCCAGAACGGTGAAGATGTTCCCAGGGACACATTACACACCGAAGGTTACATCGGGTTGTCGGTTCAATTTGAAACAGCCGGAAATTTCGTCTCTTCATGACTTTGTATCCGTGCGCATTGGGTGAGTGAGTTGGGCCAAAGCCTAATCACTTTACGGTGTCGCTGGAAATCATCGCCTGTTACCGCGGTCTCTTTGGGGTCTTCTTTCCCGCTGGTTCTGGTTTTGTTGCTGTTGAGGCGGCCTGGCTGGTCTGGGAGGACGTTTCATATCCTCAAGCGCGATGCCTAGTGGCCCTCCCGTGACGACAGTGGTTGTTATTTCGCCATTATTCATCACACTCAATGTTACCTGGGGAGTCCTTGTGTATTCTTCGACAAGCTTTTTGACGCTTGCTACTCTTAAGCCGGTCTCCCCGGCGTATTCCACCAGAACGTCACCGGGAACTATGCCGACCCGGTCCGCTATGCCCCCTTTTTGAACTTCCACCACCTTTACTCCTGGGGAAGTTTCCAGTTCCTGCAACCGTGACAGGATAATACGGGCGTTTATGGTATCCCCCATTTTACGAAATTCTGAGAGAGCATCCGTGTAGAGTTCCTTAGCCTTAAATGTTCTGTTACGTTCAGCGTATATTCCCGCAATTGTCGCCTTCACTCGCGCTATCCATTTTGGATCTTCCCGCCGTTCGTAAAGCTTCAACGCCTTTTCAAGGTTCTCTATCGCATTGTCCCACTGTTGTTGCTGAGCTGCGAACATGGCTTGTTGGAAAAGCCTGATACCGTCTTCTTCACTCGGCGGCATGGCGGCCGAAGCTGATGATCCCCTTGAGGACGAGGCGCTTTCCGAATCATTTTGAGCGGTTGTCGATTGAACTCCCCGGGTGTCGTCTTCGAGCACGACACGGAATCCAAGATTCCAGAAGCTCATGGTTTCTCCGGAAAAGCCCCTGAAGGCGCACCGGCAATCAGCGGGACTGGCGAACCAGTTACCACCTTTGTTCATTCTCGATGTTCCAGTCGAGGGCCCTTGAGGATCATTAATTGGCGATGTCTCATAGTAGTTCCGGTCATAATGGTCCTGAACCCACTCCATGACGTTTCCTTCCATGTCGTAAAGTCCGAACCGATTTGGAGGATAGGTCCCTACCGGCGCCACGGTCTCGTAGCCATCGTTCACAGTAGTCATGCTGTCTGGTAATTTTGGATTACCATCCGCAAAATTTGTGTCCCGGTCACCCGGAAGCTTGTCCCCCCAAGGGTATCTAGACCATACGGAGCCGCCTCGACAGCACATCTCCCATTCCGCTTCCGTTGGCAGCCTGTATTTGCGTTTTTCTTTGCCACTCAACCACTTGCAAAAAGCCTGCGCGTCATTCCATGAGATGTATACAACCGGCTGATCGTCCGCAAGCTTCCAGGGGCACGAATCCCACTTCCTGTTTTTCTGGGGAACCCATCTGTTTTCCTTATTGCTGAAATCCATCCCGCCATCCGATTTCTGCGCATCCGTCTTATACTTGGTGTCGTTCACAAAATCCCTGAACTGCTTGACTGTTACCTCATACGCGCCCATATAAAACGGCTTCGTTATCCGGACCGGATGCAAAGGGGTTTCGTCCTGAAACCATTGTTTGTGGCCTTCCCGCCATACTTTTTTAAACGTAAGCCTGAGCCAGTCAAGTTCCTGCTTTGGACTTCCCATCATGTATTCCCCGGCTGGTATCCTTACCAGAGTCATGCCGATCGAATTTTTGTAGACGGTTTGCTTTTTCGGGGACTCCAGCAACATGTTCAGGCCTTGTAACGGCCTAAGCCACGCGGAACAGTCATTGCTGTCCCCCTGGGTTCGCTCGCATTCCTTGAGGGCCTGCCGAAATATTTCCACTGCGCGACCTTTGTCACCCTCCAGGGAAAGTTCACCGGCCTTTTGGATTTTTTGAGCAATTTCTTCGGAGGCGGAGCAAACTGACGCCGGCCAGAACAAAATCAAAGCTGCGAGGAGAGCGAGCGCCGGGAGAACAATTGGAGTATAGTAGGTTTTTTTTACCGAACTCCGCCAGGGCAGAAAGCCGTTTAAACAATTGTAGACCTTAAACAAAAATGACAATAATAGCTGTTTAACATTAGTGAGATACCTGTTTTTAGGTCTAAAATATATTATAGATTCATTATAATTAACATTGACTATTTTTCTTAATAAATTGGTTTCAAAAATTAATTTAATCATAGTAAAATTTCCTTGACAAAAAAATATAATCGAGGGAATTGTAGCAGAGAACAGGGGTGAGTCAAGTAAGGACTTAGGACCTGAGCCCTGTTACAGTCGGTATCAAATGTAAATTAGAAAAAGATTGACAACATTGACTAAACATGGTACCGATTAAGAAATGTTTTTTTGGATATTCTTAAGGGAGCAACTGTTTTCGATTAGAAGACAGCGAATGTATTCTCGTTTAATGAGGAGGTAACGATTTCAATGAGAAGATTTGCAGTGACGCTCGCGGTTGTAGGTATGGTTATGTTGTTCGCTTCATACGGCTTCGGATTCTATGCTTGGGCTCCCTATTCATCATGGGGCAATGCATCATCCAGCAGTAGCAGCAGCGGAAACTATACAGCCAGTTCATCCAGCAGCGGCTATTGGCCGGCTGCCTCTTCAAGCAGCAGCGGAACCGTAGCATATTGCTGCGCCCCGGCTTCAAGCAGCAGCAGCGGCGGCTATTGGCCGACTGCCTCTTCAAGCAGCAGTGGAACCGTAGCGTATTGTTGCGCCCCGGCTTCAAGCAGCAGCAGTGGCTATTACTGGCCGGCTAGCTCCTCAAGCAGCGGTTACTATCCTGCGAGCAGCTCTTCAAGCGGCTGGTTCTAAGATCAATTTTTGATAAGGACTAATTATAGCTTTTTGACCTAAAAAGCTTAGTGGAAAAAAGCGATCTTTTACTCAAGGATCGCTTTTTTTATTTGTCCCAGCATGGGACCATTTTTAAGATTATGAAAACAACGAAAATCCTATCCCTTGGGCTATTATTGCTGGTTTGTCTTGGCCTGTTCAGTTCGTGCCAGGAGCGTAAAGCGCCTAGCACAACGACACAAGTTCCTTCAGAACTGTTAGGGACTTGGGTCCTCGCCGCTCGCATTGTCGATGGACAAGAACAGCCTGCCAATGACCGCGTAATAAAACTGGTGTTTAGAAAAGACGGAACTTTTCACGCAAGTTTTAAAGGCGAGCCAAAACAGGCGTGGGTAGCCGCGGGTAAGGGAGCCTACTCCTATAACTCTCCATTGATGTCGTTGCACTGGGATTCAGGAAGAACCGTCCCATTGTTAATCAGCGTGTTGAACCCCGACAGGATACGTGTTCATCACGGGAGAGAAATGACGCCTATGACTGATCAGGAACCTGATGAAATTTTTCAGAAGACCCAACAGGAAAAAGGCCCGACCCGCTAGGAATCTTCGCGTTTCCCGTCGCCTTTTCAGTGTCTGGCCAGGTTGATCAGGCCCCCCGCCAACAGAATTTTCCGTTCTCGAGCTGTGACTTCCAGTTTTACAATGATTAGTCGCCCGGACTCGGTTTCAACAGCTTCAAGTGTTTCCAGTCCGTCTTCTATGTTCTTTCTTATCCCGGAGATTTTCAAACGACAACCCGCTTTGAGGAATTCATAGTCATCGGGATTTTCAAACCGCAGGGGCAATATCCCAAAATTTATCAAATTGGCCTTGTGTATTCGGGCAAAACTCTTGGCGAATTTTGCTCTTACCCCAAGGAACCGAGGGGCAATAGCGGCATGTTCCCGAGAGGAGCCTTGGCCGTAGTTTTCACCGGCCACAATAAACGTAGATCCCAACTCCTTGGAACGATTCGGGAAATCCGGATCTATGTTGTTAAAAACAAATTCACTGATCGCGGGTATGTTGCTTCTCAACGGAAGCACCTTGCTCCCTGCCGGCATAATGTGATCCGTCGTGATGTTGTCGTTAACTTTCAGGGCTACGAGTCCTTCAAGATCCTCTTCCAGTGGTCCAAATTCTGGAAATGGCATGATATTTGGTCCCATAATTAACTCAACGGGTTCTCCGGGATCCGGTGGATAAATCAGGTTCTCATCGTTTATGACGTAACTCTTTGGATTTGAAACCTCGGGATATTCTCCCAACCTTCTTGGATCCGTGATTTTTCCGAAAATCGCCGAGGCGACAGCGGTTTCCGGTGAGCAGAGATAGACACTGTCCGGAAAGCTTCCACTACGACCCAGGAAATTTCTCGGAAAGGTTCTCAGTGAAACACTGCCGGTTCCGGGCGCCTGCCCCATACCTATACAGCCAAGGCAGCCGGACTGATGTATTCTCGCTCCGCCTGTTATCAGATTCGTGAGACCACCGAATGTCGTCACATTGAGCAGAGCCTGATTGCTACCAGGATTGATCTCAAAGCTCACATCCGGATGACAATGTTTACCTTCCATAGCTTTGGCGGTGATCATCAGATCACGGAATGAAGAATTGGCTGATGATCCTACAATCACCTGGTTGACAGGAATTCCTTCGATTTCAGATACTTTCTTGACGTTGTCCGGGGAACTGGGAGTAGCGATCATGGGTTCTATCTGGGACAGATCCATTTCAATTATTTCATGGTAATGAGCCTCAGGGTCCGCTTTTATCTCTGTCCAGACAGCCCCTCTTCCCTGGCTTTCCAGGAATTCTTTGGTCCTCTCGTCCGAGGGGAAAATACTTGTAGTTGCCCCCAGTTCAGCCCCCATGTTTCCTATGACCGAGCGGTCGGTAGCCGACAGGGTTTCTACACCTGAACCACAATACTCATAAATCTTGCCGACCCCGCCCTTGACCGACTGGCGTCTGAGAAGTTCAAGAATAACATCCTTTGCCGACACCCAAGGCTGCAAACGACCAGAAAGTTTCACACCGATTATTTTGGGCATATTCAGAAAAAACGGCTCGCCGGCCATTGCCATGGCAACGTCTAATCCACCCGCGCCAATGGCCAGCATTGACATCCCTCCATTTGTAGTGGTGTGGCTGTCGGAACCCAACAAGGTCTTCCCAGGAACGCTGAATCGTTCCATATGAACCTGATGAGAGACTCCGTTGCCCGGCCTGCTGAATATCACACCAAATTTGGCCGCCGCTGTTCGCAGGAATCGATGATCGTCCGCGTTTTTGAAATCAGCCTGAAGGAGATTATGATCTACATAGCTTACTGAGAGTTCGGTTTTCACACGGGGTATCTTCATGGCCATGAATTCAAGGAAGACCATTGTCCCCGTGGCGTCCTGAGTCAGAGTATGATCTATTCTTATAGCTATTTCGGATCCCGGCTCCATTTTACCTTTGACGAGCCGCCCTTCTATGATCTTTTCCGCTACAGTTTTACCCATTTTCCATTTCCTTTAGTAACTAACAAATTCCGCCATCATAATTTGAAGACCTATTGGATCTATCTCAACCTAATGTTGGAAGCCAATACTGGACAGTATTCTTGATCATCTGATTCGCGCCGCCTTTTACGATCCGATTGTGGCACGGTAACAGCATGTCGATATTCAAGTTCGAAATTAGTTCCAGAGATTTCTTCAAGCTCTCCGGATCGGCTGAAAACAGGTCATATCTGCCGATGGCCCCGTCAGCGTAAATTGTATCTCCTGACAGGAAAATTTTCCTGGATTCGTCGTACAGGCCAATGCTTCCAACGCTGTGACCCGGAACATGGATTATTTTGAATTTGTTTCCATCAATCTCCAGGATTTCTCCACCCTTGAGTTTCTTGTCTACCTTAAATTCAAAAAACCTTTCCGGGACTGAATATTGGGATCTTATCATGGACTCAAACATCTTGTTTCCAAATACCAGTCTGTCGTCCCCACGTTCGAGATACCGGGCTTCATCCTCATGAACCCAGACTTCCAGATGGGGACCTCTATCGAGGAATTCGCGCAGACACCCTATGTGATCCAGATGCGTGTGCGTCATTATGATTCTCTTGACCTGGTCCAAAGAGATCCCGCAGCCTTCCAGTTCACTGATCTTATATTCCCCCATCTCTACGATTCCACAATCTACTATGGTCAGATCCGAAGAGCCGATTTCTCCCAAAACATAAATGTGAGAATCGGGCATAAATTTGTCTCGTCCAGCTATCCACAGGATTCCGTCAGCAACTTTATCTGCCAATTTTCGCTCCATAAAATTCGTTAGGCCGGCGCATAAACATAATGTTTAGGCGAATATCCATTCCCAGTCATTTTCAGGAATGAGGTTCTTTTTTATCTGGTTGGTGTACTGTGACATGATTATCCACTCACCCTTGCCATAAGCTACCGGCTCAAAGTTTGAACCGCTCCGCGAGAATATCGTTCCACTTGCGGTGAAAAATCTGGGCGCCGCTGGATTGCCTCTAATTCCTGTCGGTTCTCCAACGAACAAGAGTTTCTCGGTTCTTCCTACAGGTCTGAGCAGAGTAAACTCGAGCCTGACTGACAATCCTGCTGATTTGGTCAACATGAATCCGGCCCAGGCCGTATTTTCGTCAAATATTGAGATCAGGGCCGCTGGATGCAACTCTTCTTTGGCAATAAGAAAATACTTTGCCCTGTCAAAATCATCCGGGTGGTCTCCCCACGGAACGGTAACCTGCACCACCGAATCGCCTTGGTGAACCCTGAATCTTCGTTGTAGACCGGGATCCTGTCTGGCGTGACCGCAGACAAAGCAGTTCCTGTAGTATGGCAGCGCTCGAAAGTTGTCATAATTCAGGAACGCTGTCGGCGTTTGAGGGTCGACAATTTCCGCATGAGCTATTTCAGCCCGCAGATATGGCTTTTTATCGCCGGATTTTGTAATCTTGATATCCAGGCCATCCGAGGACGAGTTCAGTTTTCCTACTTCAAAAATAGCCTGGTCACCGATGAATATCCCGGTTCCTCCGAATTTGAAATTCACGGTAACCGGATAAAATGGCTTTCCGAGATTTCGCCACGCATCCAGACACAGCCCCATACCTATGCCACCATGGGGAATTCCCACAAAACCTTCATGTTTAAAATCGAATTGAATTGCAGTAGCGAATTTCCCATCAGAACCACTTTGAAAATCAACCGGCATGAATGGGTCATTACCGGTAAGAAATGAATGGGGATTGTCTTTTAACAACATTTTCCAACCCTGTCTAAACGATAATTGAAATAAAACAGGGGCCAGTAGCTCAGTCAAGCTCGGTCCCTGTCGGTCGGTCATGGCTCGGGGCCGTCTATCTATCAATAAATAGTGACACCGCTTCACCACCGCCCAGACATAGTGACGCCATCCCTGTCTTGGCGTTACGCTCGCGCATGGCATAGATCAATGTCGTCAATACTCTAGCTCCACTCGCGCCGATCGGGTGACCAAGGGCGACTGATCCACCATTTACGTTACATTTTTGAACGTCCAAATCCAGTTCTCTCATCACTCCCACGGTAGAACCCGCAAAAGCCTCGTTGATCTCCATGAGATCGATGGACTTGCAATCAACACCTTCTTTCGCGGCTACCTTCGGGATGGAAAGCATGGGGGCCATCAACACGTATTTCATATCCAGACCGGCGCTTCCTTGAGCCCCCACTCTCGCAAGGATTTCAAGTCCCTTTCTCTTGGCGATGTCTTCAGCCACGATACATAGGGCGCTTGCGCCATCCGATATGACGGATGCGTTTCCGGCTGTAGCGACTCCGTTTTTTTGAAAAGCCGGCTTCATTTTGCTCAATAGTTCATAAGAGGTTTCTCTCGGGCATTCGTCAGTGTCAAAGACTTTCGGATCCCCCTTTCTCTGGGGAATCATGACCGGCATTATCTCCTGCCTGAATTTTCCGTCTTTTATAGCTCCTAACGCCCGTTCATAACTTAAAGCGGCGTATCTATCCTGGTCTTCTCTCGAAATGTTGTACTTCTCGCTACAGAGGTCGTTGCTTATTCCCATGTGAAAATCATTGACTATATCCCAAAGACCATCATGAACCATGTGGTCAAAGAGAGTTCCATTATTCATCCTGAAACCAAATCTGGCCTTTTCAAGATAGTATGGCGCAGCGCTCATGTTTTCCATTCCGCCCGCCACGACAATGTCCGCGTCGCCTAACTGAATGGCCTGGGCTGCCAGCATTACGGCTTTAAGGCCTGATCCGCACACCTTATTTAGTGTAAAGCATTGGGTTTCATAGGGAAGCCCGGCCTTAATACAGGCTTGCCTGGCCGGATTCTGGCCATAGCCGCACGGGAGGACCTGCCCCATAATTACTTCATCAATCTCAGACTTGTCTAATCCTGAACGCTTTACTGCTTCTGCAATAACCAGCCCACCCAGCGTAGTTGCGCCTATGCCGCCCAGAGTACCGTTGAAACCTGCTAAAGGTGTTCGAGTAGCGCTTACAACAACTGCTTCACGTACCGATTTCATACACAATTCCTTTCCTAGAGATATTTGTCTATAAGTATTTCGGCTATTTGCACAGCGTTCAACGCTGCCCCTTTTAGAATGTTATCTGAAACAACCCAAATATTCAGACCGTTGTCTATAGACTCATCCTCTCTGATTCTCCCGACTAGGGTAAAATCCTCTCCAGCGGCCAGAGCTGTCAGAGGGTATTCATTTTTGGAAGGATCATCCAGAACCTTAATCCCGGGCGCTTTGCGAAGAGCATCCCTTGCCTGTTCAGCCGTAAGCTTTGTTTCCGTTTCTATGTTCACGGATTCAGAGTGTCCAAAAAACGTGGGGACTCTGACTGTCGTGGCGGTCACCTTTATAGCGGGATCCAGAATTTTCCCCGTCTCCCAGACCATCTTCATTTCTTCCTTTGTGTAATTATTAGGAAGAAAGACATCTATGTGAGGTAAACATTCGAAGGCTATGCGATGAGGGTAAACACTGGTTTCGACCTGACGAAACGGTTTTAATCCGGCCCAGAGTATATTCAAGCTATCATCTTTGGTCCAGTCGATAGCGTTCGCCATGCTGCGGGATTGTAGCAGCATTTCCTCCAATGCGTCCTTGCCGGTTCCCGAAACTGATTGATATGTTGAAACTACGATTCGTTTTATTCTTGCGGCGTCATGGATCGGTTTCAAAGCCACCAGCATTTGAATTGTAGAACAATTCGGGTTGGCGATTATGTTCTTTACGGTGTAATTGGCTATTTGTTCGGGATTTACCTCTGGAACAACGAGGGGCACATCCGGATCCATCCTGAAATGGGCCGTATTGTCCACCACTACACATCCAGCCTGCGCCGCGCATGGGGCAAATTTCGCGCTTATTGATCCTCCGGCTGAAAAAAGGCCTATATCTACCCCTTCAAACGATGATTCTTTAAGCTCCTGGACCGGATATTCCTTTCCGTTAAATTCAAGCTTCCTTCCGGATGACCTGCCGGAAGCCAGCAGAACTAAATCCTTAACAGGGAAAGAGCGTCGTTCGAGAACCTTGATCATCATATTGCCCACAGCGCCGGTAGCCCCGACTACTGCAACAGTGTAACCATCCTTTTTCATCATGTACCTCAAACAAAGATATTTTTTTTTAGCTTACGCCATCGATCCCGATGAGAAGTCTATTTTCCGGAACGAGTAGCTCCAGGGGTCTGAATTTCGTTAAGCTGATCCACCGGGATCCTCTGCAATGATAAGTCCCCGGAAGTCGTGTCTTTTTTAAAAATCCAAATCCTTCCGGTTTCCGTATCCAACATGAACGTGTGGCCTTTGACGTTTGGTGAGACAAAAACCTGAAATCGTCCGGAGCCGACAAGATATCCGGAGGCCTCGCCTGATTTCACGGTACCTGCGGATAAATCCTTGCCCAAGGGCCACTGACCGTAAGCCGCCATGTCCAGGAATGTGGGAGGGGCTAAGAAAACCAGCAACAGGAAAAACGCGGTCTTGGTCATGTTGGTCCTCGCATATTACCATTTTTGTTTAGTTATACTCATCATAGCCCTTAGCGTCAAAGGCGAATTGAGGAATTAGAAAAACATTGGCCACTATCGGCCGTGCCCGACTCCCTTAGACCTGGCGAAAAGCTATATTCATTGATTTACATAATACTCCAACGTTTCCTGGTTACGAATTCTGACACTTGACCAGCCGGGCGCTTTTGTGCTATCCTTGTTGCGCTAAATAAGATTTTTATAATTTAATCATAGACATTTATTCAACTTTTAAAGACGTGACTTTAACTTTTATGAAGCGGTTTTAAAAGATAAGTTGATAACATTATGAGAAAAAGTTTTTTATCCTTCGTCACCTTGTGGGCTGTTTGCGCATACTGCCTTACTCCCGCGTTTTGCGAAATGACCGCTGAGGAAATCCTTACGAAAAGCGCTGAGCAGGGCTTTAAAGACACTTTTAGAATAGCGCTCACGATTCAGACGTTCAAAGGCCAAAAAAAATCGTCTACCCAGGCGCTATGGGTCTCGGGCAGACTGAAAAATGGTCAGGCCGACTTCTTTTTTGATTTCGATGAACCCAAGGAATCAAAAGGGTTACGCTTTTTGCTGTTAACCAAGCCGGACGAACAGCCCAAGATTTTTATGTACTTGCCCGCGACTGGAAAGACTTTACCCGTAGTGACCGACCATCCCTCGTCGGACATTGGAGGCACGGGATTGCATATCGATGACATCCTGGGTTTTGTTCCAAAATCCGGAGAGAAATACTCAATTTCCGGAGAAGAGAAACTGAATGGGCAGGATTGTTGGATTATCAAGATTGTGAGGCCCGACAACAAGGGTGAACGTCTCCTCTGGGTTCAGAAAAACAATTTTATTACCGTAAAGTCTCAAGATCTGGATAACGACAAGAAAATCACAAGAACCTACCGTGTAATTGAGTTCTTCAAAACCGAAGACGGAAAAGAATTCCCACGGGAAGAAGAAATCACTGATCCAAAGAAAAATTCCCGTATTTTGGTCAGGCAGGAGAACGCTGTTTTCGGAATTGAACTTTCAGGTAAATTGTTCGATCCGCAACAATTTGGGACCTACAAGTGGAAAAACTAGCAAACTCTGGCGGTTGCAGACCGGACTATAAAAGTGACAGGTGTTCTATAAAAATGTCAAGAACCGGACTCTTTCAATCCTTGAGAATGTCGCTGATTATCGTTTTGTTGGCCGGAGCATTGTCGGGTTGCGGATTGTCCACGATCAACAGAATGCAAAACAGCATGGAACAAATGACGTATTATATGGGAGTGGTAGCCTCGTCCATGCCTCAAATGGCGTTCAGCACAAAGCGAATGGCCGATACGGCTGAGGGATTGCAACGAAAGTCCGAAGGGATGATGAACGATTTCCAGAAGAAAGGTGTTTCTACGGAAAGAGCCGTACAAAATTACGCTCAGACTTTTATCGATAATGATAGAGCGATCATCAAGAATTTGCAGGGGATCAAAGAGGAACTGTCCAACCTCAAGCAGCCTTCCGCCCAGGCCCGATCTTCAGAGCCGCCTCAGAAAAATCAGGAACGAATCAATTCCACCATTCTCGAAAGGCTAGGGAGACTTGAATCTCAGTTGCAGGCCATTTCAAACAGGACGAACAAGACTTCTCCATGATTAGGCGTTCCTAATCATTAAATGTGGGGCATCCGTGGGGTAGGATTCACAGGTCTCAGTGAATTTCCAGGTGGACTTCTTTTCCCTTTTCCTTCAACATTGCGGCGATTGACTGGACACTACGACTCTTGAATCCCATTTCCTGGGGAAGATTCGGATTCAGATGAGCCGGATTTATGGCCTGTCCCAAAAAAATGTAAATGCAATCAGCGAGCAAGAACTCCCTCGTAAGCAAACTGGCCCCATCACGCAATCCCGAGAGTTCGTCCGTTTCCTTAATTTTCTGAAGAATTTCAAGAGAATGGTTGACCGTATGGACCCCTTCCGTGACGAGATCAATCCCTTCCATCTTACCGGTAGGTGGAATCTTGTTGGTCATGGTCGATAGATCAACTGTTACGTCTTTTTCCAGGATTTTTGCAAGAATGCCCGCAGTGGTGCCTCCACTCACTATCTTCCGCCCCGGCAACTCAAGGAAGCGTTTAACTACATCCATGTCGTCCTCACGTCTTACCGGTGGACCGATCATGAACGCGCCGAATCTCTTATGCCTGATTTTGAGAACACCTACTGTAGTATCATCCCCAGGACGATCCTCGTAGAGTTGCTTCGCCTGATCAACAAGGACCTGCGCCACCTTCTGCGCTGAAACATCTTCGTAGACCTGGGTTTCCAGGAATTTCGCTATCTTTTCCCAGTCCCAGCCCAAATTCAGCAAACCACCTATTCCGGCGTGAATCTCTCCATCGCTCACGGTTATCAACCAGTCTCCAGCTTCAGCGTGAACGTGGGCTTCCCTTATTTTTCTGGAACCCAGGGTCTTGTCCTTGTAATTGAGTTTACTTATGTACCCGCGTTTCAGATAGAAAGTCGGAGGATTGTCAAATTCCGCGAGGTATACCCTTCCATCGTCTTTAACTTTCAACAAGGTAAATGTGCTGTAGGCAATTTTTCTTACTTTACATTCCGGTAAGGTGTCAGTCAGAGTTTCTACGACTTCTTCGAGCGGGAGCCCTCTTTCCATAAGACGAGTAGCTATCTTTGTAGTCAGGGTCGCAAGGATATTCGCTTTCACGCCACTCCCAAGACCATCCGACAACACCATGAGTTTCCCGTCACCAATGGATGCTACGGAAAGAGAATCTCCACAGAGAATCTCTCCGTATTTGCAAATAGATGCGCCACCCGATTCAATGTAGAGAGGTTGACTCATCTGATTGCTCCAACGTTTTCAGCGAATTTTATAAGCTCAAAAAGGGCCGCCTTCGTCTCTGCCGTGGTCTCACCAAGCAAACCGGCGATTTCCTGGGCCACTCGCATCTGTTGATGGATAACCTGCTGAGCCCTGTTGATAGTTTCCGTCTTAAAAACATCCGCCTGCTGGTCTTTCATGACTGTTTCCGTCACGTCCAGCAACATGAGAACCCTCAGATCCTCTTCCGGCAAGTTGAAATTGTACAGCTTGGCCGTCCTGCCCAGCTTTTCAAGTTTCAGCCACTTGGATCCACCCGATTCTTCAGCGTTATCCAAAGGATCTACTCCAAACAAGTCCTTGAAGCTTTGTCCTTTGACATCTTCCTCAGAGTCTTTAGCTGTTAAATCGAGAAAGGCCCGGTTGTTGTACACTACCCTGTGAGCGTCATCAGCAAGGGCTATGGCCACTGGCAAGCGCTGAAAAATGGTCTCCGCTCTCTGCGCTGCGTGCTCTCGCCTTGTCTTTGCCAACATTGACCGGGTCTGTAACGCGGTATAAACCATCAGTAGTATCTGGTGAGGTCCAAAAGGTTTCGGAATATAGTCATAGGCTCCCAGTTTGACGGTTTCAACCGCATCTTGAGTCGCCTTGAACGAGGCGGTCAAGATAACCAAAACATCCGGCTGCCTGATTTTAATCTCTTTGAGCAGCGCTTGTCCCGTCATTTCAGGCATTTCTATATCTGTAATTACGACATCGTAAATTTCTCTCTCCAGCTCAGCGAGGGCGCCAGGCACGGACTGGTTTGTTATCACCTCAAATCCGTCATTTTCCAGTATACGTTTGCAGATTTCGAGAACCTGATCATCGGTGTCTATTACCAGAATCCTGGAATCAGCGAGGCTCCCCTCGTCCGAAGTCCCAACAGGCACCAAAGGATCTGAGATGTGAGCCATGATGTGGGCCATACCATCGGCCATCTTCTCGAGGGAGGCCAGTTTCTTGACTCTTTCGACCTGTTCTCTGGCCTGGTCTAACTGTCCGGTCTGCTCCGCGACTTTTGAAGCGAGCTGAGTGCCCCATTCTTCCAACTTTTTTCTTGATTCAGCGAGATTTCTGATCATCAGATTAAATGTCGCCGCAAGCTGGCCGACTTCGTCCCTGGCGACTACGGGCACTTCGTGGGTCAAATCTCCTTCGGCGGCCCCCTTAGCTGCGTTGAGCATCTGTTCAAGTGGTCTGTTGATCCAGTTCACGAGGAAATACGATATGGCGCCCATTAGTATTACCCCGCAAAGAGCGATGATCAAAAAAGCGCCGACAAGGCGATCAACAACTGAAAGAATCGGTTGCTCCAGGCTAGCCACCTGAATGGCGCCTATCACTTGGCCCGTGTAGTCCTTAATCGGCTCTGTAGCCGTCAAGTAGTCGTCCTCAAACTCTCTTTCAGGCCTGACGACTATTTCCCCTCTTTTCAGAACCTGATCCCGAAGACTTGGATTCATTTGAAAACCAACCGTCGGGATTTTGTCGGGGCCACGCAGGGAGGAGCTAATAGCCACATCATCCTGAAAAATGGCCACGAATCCCTTTTCCTTTTCCGCATAAGCCACATCTTTAAACAGGCGCTGGGAAATTTGTTCAACCATGGAATGGTTGTTGTTTATCAGGATCCCCCCGTATGCTACCCCTATTAATTTGGAATCCTGAAAGATAGGATATGCGGCTTCCAGGGTAAGGCCTTCTTTAGGAAGCTTCGTGCCCAACCTCTGAGCCAAAGTTGGGTTATCTTCAACCAACTTTTGAATGTTGGTGATTCTAAAACCTGAAGCGCCTTTCCCGGATACGGCTGCCTCGATTATCGGGTTGACCGCCAAATTTTCGTTTGTTGACTCGAGTTGAAAGGCTCTAGCGACCAGGTTACCTTCCGGATTCAAGATAGAAAGGAAATCGAGATCGTTTTCCAGATTCATCATCGCGAGGCGATTTCTAATCGCTGAAATGTTGCCGCTCTGGAGGTATTCTTTTATCTTGTCCGATCCCCCAATCATCCTTATCCTGAGTTCAAGGTTCTCCCTGTAGCTATGTATAATAAACGCCGCTGTCGCGAGATCGCTCGAGACCTTTTTCTGAGCCTCTTCAATGATCGTGTGTCGGGCAAGGCGCATGCCAAGGATCATGGTAAGCAGGCCGACAAACACGGCCACTCCTAGAAACGCCCCTAAAACTTTCTTTTTTAATGAAAAATCCTGAGCCCAACCTGTGAAGTTATCCCAGCTTTTCCAAGGCACGCGAATGGTCTGTTTTTGTTCCATGTCCCGCTACCCTCTCAGATTTTGTCTAGAATCTCCTGTTTGAAAATCGCCTTGGCGTCGTCAACTGTATTGGCGTGAAACAACACATCATCTACCAACAGATTAGCGCCGTCGGTACAATGATCCATGCAAAACGACCCCTTTAACTCGACTTTATTCTCAAGTTCGGCGTCTTTTATCGCGTCTTTGAAATAATTTATAATATCGTGAGAGCCTTTAAGATGGCATGCGCTTCCCACGCATACAGTAATGACACGCATAAGGGACAACTCCTTTCGCTAACTATGGTGGACAGGAAGATTACAATTCAAGAAATCACAATGCTCTCAAGAACTCCGGCCGGAGCGCTCGTGAATCTTTAGAACTGAGTATAGCGTCTATGGCATCCAGGATCTTTTTTTTGTCCCGGGGAAGAGTAGCTTTAACAGGCAAATAGTTGGAAGCGTGATTGGATCTGAAGACGCAGTTTGTGAACGAAGACTCTGCTATGATCGTCCTGAGTTCCTCGATAAGCCCGAAAGGATCAGGAAGTTTGAATTCGCCTGTTGTAAACTCGCTATGCAGGGGGGTCCCAGGAACCAATATCACACTGAGCGCTCCAACGTAATCAGGATCCATATCAGTTAGTATCGCCGCTGTCGCTCTGGCATGATCAGAACTTCCCTCAACACCGCCTATTCCCAGGAGAACAGTAACAGAGAGGGTTATGCCGGCTTCCTTGACCCTATGAGCAGCCTCTACGAGTTGTTTGTAATCAGCTCCCTTACAAATCTTCTTCAAAAGCTTCTCGTCCCCGGTTTCTACGCCCAGGTATATGATCCCAACCTTTAACTCTTTAAGCCGTTTAAGTTCATCCACTGATTTCCGTAAAATGTCCTTGGCGTTAGAATAGACCCCTATCCGCTCCGCTTCCGGATGAAAACGATTCACTAATTCAAGAATTTCTATAAGACGCTTTTGCGGAATACACAGAGCGTCGCCATCGGCCAGAAAAATTCGGCTGACAGGACCCATACTCATTGAGTCGGCGAGGTCCTCGGTTATCTCTTTGATGTTTCTGATGGAAAATGGTTTTTCCAGGTAACTTCCGCAAAAGGAGCATTTGTTGTGACTGCAGCCTAGCGTCACCTGGATTATAAGGCTTTCCGCCTCGCTTGGCGGTCTGTAAACGCTTCCAATGTATCTCAATAAGGGATTCCTCCGTATCTGCGCAATTTAGCGGTAATCAATACCCTCTTTTACAAATTTGTCGAATTTCTTGATGGCGTCTTCATAGTCAGGTCCATCAACCTTTAGTAACACATAGTAGACGTTTTCCGAACCGGGAATCAGATAGAGTATTTTTCTTTCCGGAATTACCGGACCGACCAAAATCGGGGTCTTAACCCCGGAAACAGGATCGTCCCATATTGATTCAGACCAACCCGAAGGTATGTCTTCTGGGGATTTTCCGGATTTTGTCTTGAGACGCTTTCTTTTTCTGATGTATTTTGTGTTAAAAATTACCTTATACGCTGTTTTCCCATTAACGGTAACATATTCTTCCCTATCTCCCGGATGTATTGTCTCTCCATCGGGAAAAAGGGAAGGATAGTGAATTGCCAGATTCTCTACCGACTTGGAAACGGGGGCTTTCCGAAGCTCGATGGAGACATCGTCGCCAGAGTCTTCATACTTAACGAAACGGCTGTTTTCATCAATTAAGGGGAGCGGTTTATATTTGATTTCAGCCATTCCTACGGGGCCGAAACAGCTCTGCGTAAGGACTGCAACGATCCCCGTGGAAATGATGACTAAAAAAAACCTTAAAATGGTAAACATTCGTTGTCACGGCCTGAAACCGGGTTTGTTTCAACGCTACCAATTTCCAGCCGGGGTGGCAAACCTTTTACTCGGTTATTATTTCCGCTACGGTTAAGAAAAGATCTGACTCTCTTAACACTCCAATCAATTCGGCTCCGTCATAAACCGGCAACACCGTGATCTTGTTAGCGTACATCAGTTGCATAGCGTTTAGGAGATCGTCTTGCGCCTGGATTACACCTCTAACCTTTAACATCACATGTTTTATCTTGGTGTCGGCATTCTTGATTACTCTTGCGCGAAAACTCAATCTTGATTCGTCCAGTTCGAGACTGTCCGCTTGCGCAAAAGCCATTGTAACACCAAGAGCCTCGAGTCGGTCCGTCAATCCACCGGTTATTTCAGGGATCATAACTTGCAAAATAGTCCTGAAATCCAGGATTCCCACCAGTTTTTTTGAAGAATCCAACACCAATATGTTTCGGTGCCCCGCTTCAGTGCACTTTCCAGTCTCCACCTGACAATACACTTTTCTTAAAGCCAAGATCGCTTCTGACAGGGGGCTATCTTGATTAACCACTGCATAATCGCCTATCGGCACTATCAGGTCTGCAACTTTTCTTGTTAATGGCATTGTCATTACCTCATATAAGGCGCTGAACGCGTCAACAATCTCGTGTAGTCAAAATGGTCTCGGGTCTGTGATAATGTTTTTAATGTCCGCCTGTACCTAAGATACCACTTGCCGCCACGCCCAGGATAACGGCTTCGAGCACCGAAAGCACAGCGTATAGTTTATCATTGTTTTTCCAGAGAAGCGGCACAATGATGAGGAAGCAAGCTATCGTAACACCGGCCAACAGGGCTATTCCTATAAAATTCAGGAAGTCTCCATATCCCAGCATGCCGGTCCACCACCATCCCGGATGGATATGAGTCTTATCTAGATATTCTCCGACGCTCATTGACCAATAATTTGATATTTCTGAGACTGGTATATATGGCTTCATAATCCCAAGCAGATAAATGGCGTAAGTCACGAAAAGCAGTAGCAGCCCTATATACATGCCCTTTTCCAAAACCGCGGCGTAAGCTAACTGTTCAGGCGAAGCCTGCAAAGATTTGTGAGGATCGATTGACATTTAGATCACTCCTAAAATTAGTATTCCAGCCGTAATTCTATGTCCGGCGAATAAAACTTGAAGTCCGGTTTAAAAACCCAACCCTTTAGTCAGGGCTTTGAGACCGGCAAAACCCAGCATGCCTATAACAATCCATCTGACCAGACCCGGCTTGGCTACTCTCAACAAACGCACCCCTACAAAAGAGCCGCCCATGATCCCGATCAGGGAAGGAACTACGATCATCGGAATGACGCATCCCTGGTTCAGATAAATCCAGGCCGCTGATGTGTCGGTAATGGATAACAAGAATTTACTGGTGGCCACGCTTATTTTCAATGGGGCTCCCATGAGTAGATTCAGCACAGGCACATTGGCCCAGCCAGCGCCAAGTCCAAACATACCCGCCATGATCCCGATGACCACAAACAGGACGAGCCCCTGCCACGTCCTGTGAATTTTCCAATCTATTATTTCACCTGTGCTGGCTTCTTGATAAACCCCATAAATTCTCAATATAGACGATATTCGATCCGCCTTGGGGACATCAGGCACCGTGGATTTTTTCGCTGTGAGCATTAGAATGCAAATCCCAAGGATTGTCACCCCTAATGCGATCTGAACAACTTGAGTGGGCAGAGCCAGGCCTACCATGGCTCCGATAATCGCAAAAGAACTGGCTATCAGAGCTACAGGCACAGCAAGCCTTAAACTGGCCAGATTCATCTTCAACAGCCCAGGACCAGCCGCAAGAGCGCCCGCCAAGGCAACCAACAAACCGGCTCCACGGACAAAATCCAAGTGGAACGGGAAAAAGCCACTTATTATAGGAACGAACAAAACGCCACCGCCAACTCCCCCTAGGACAGCCGCAATCCCCATGACAAACGTGACCACCAAAAGAACAAGGGGCCACATCCACCATGGAGCTGATGACGCGTTATCAGCCGCCATTACATCGGCGCCGGCGAAAACGGCGCCGGCAAAAACGGTAACCGACAATAGGAGCGCCAGACAAAACGCGCCTGGTTTACCGGTCCTTGTCATATTGCACCTCTTGATTAGCCAAATTTTAGAAAAAGGTCTTCCCTCAACAAGACCTGCCCCAACCACAAAAACCTTACGATTGAGAACGGTTTCCAGAAATAGATGGAATTAAATAAGAGTTTCAGTCCTATTTAACCTTCACCATCCTTTATGTTCAATTATCTTGTTTATTTCCGCTTGCCGAATTCTTTCCTCATGCTCAGCTTTTCTCTGGTACGAGTTTTTGATCTTTTCCGAAAGATCTTCTGTTCCGGTCGGCTTCAGAAGATAGTCATATGCCCCTACTTTCATTCCTTCTATGGCTGTCTCGACAGTGCCGTGACCTGTCAACATGATGACCTCTATCAGAGGCCACAACTGCTTAATTTCCTTAAGGGTTTCTATCCCGCTCTTGCCTGGCATCATGACATCCAGCAATACCACATCCGCGCTTTCTTCCTTTAGTTTGGAAATAGCCTCATCTCCATCATTAGCCACCCTGGTTCTAAATCCTCTTACTTCAAGACGCTCGGAAAGCAGTTCGGTAAATTCCTTTTCATCATCAACCAAAAGGACCTTGATCATCATGGATTCGCTCCTGTTATTTCTTTTTCTTGCCTTGATCCATAATCTGTCTGGCGGATTCAAAATCCCCTTCTTCAGCAAAAGAGGCGGCCACCATGGCGTCCTCTATTTTCTTCTTGTAAGCCCCTTTAAGGGTTCGCATGAGCTGTTCCAGAGGAACCGGCTTTCGCAAATATTCGAAGACTCCCAGTCGTCTAGCCTCGGCTTCATCAGCTTCGGAGCCGTGACCCGTTAGCATGACGACCTGAACACCCGGATAAGCTTCCCTGGCTCTCTTTAACACTTCCATTCCATCCATGCCCGGCATCTTCAAATCTACAAGAAGCACATCAGGAGTTTCCTCCGCGAGCTTTTTCATGGCCTCCTCGCCACTCAGGGCCACGGATGTGTCAACGTTCCTCATTTGCATTCGCTCATCGAGTGTGCGAACGAAATCTTCTTCGTCATCCACCATCAATACTTTGAATTCTTTCATTAAGTTCCTCCAGATAGCAAAGGCCTGTTTTCAGACGCTCCTAAAACCCGGCTCCGGCCGGTCGAAACTTTAATCCCACTGAATTGCGCCAGGGGAATCGAAGCGTAAAACTTCCGATTCCTACCCAAAGCGTATCAGTAATGAGTTCTTGCCTGTGGATAGTCCTATCGACGCGTTTTCAGACTTGAGTTCGGCGCCCATGGAATCCCAACCGGGGTAACCCACTATTTTTTCAATGCTGGATTCAACTGATCCGGCTGCTTTGATGAAAATTTCGATAGCGGCGCTTCCGTTCGAGTTTTTCATCGGCTTGAGCTTAATTTCAGCTCCTTTGCCAATTAGCGGCGCCAAAAACTCAAGGGCCTGGTAAATAATCATTCGTGTCTTCATGGGGTTTCCGTCCAACATGATGGCGTCGGCGCTTCTTTCCCCAATGAAGCTTACCCCGTTTGATCGGCCTAATTTATGCGACAAGTGGACCATTTGATCCAGGACGGTATTCAGATCTTCATGGCTGGTTTCCCGGTCCGGCGCATGCGCAAAAGCATTCAATCGGGAGACGATGTCCGCCCCTCTCTCAATTTGGTTGTCGATCTTGCCCATTATCCCAAAAAGTTTTTCTTTATGTGGAAAATCCGATTCTTTTGCTACGGTTAGTAAGTCTTGGGCCAAACCGGCTGATTCTCTAATGATTGCAAGAACATTCTTTATTTCATGCGTCATTGAGGCGGTGACTTTACCCATGAAAAGCGATTCTTTCATCATCGTTCCTGATGTTATGGTGTCCTGAGATTCCTGTTGACGGCCAATCCGATTTTTTCAATCAACTCTTCTATTTGCAAAGGCTTCATCAAATAATCGAAGGCTCCTAGCCTCATGCCCGCAACACCTTCCGAGGTAGATCCGATACCTGTTAGCAAAATGACTTCCATTTTCGGATAAAGCTGCTTTATTCGCTCCAGAACGGTCAACCCGGTCATTCCCGGCATCATAAGGTCCAGCACCACTACTTGCGGTGTGTAAGTCTCAAGTTTATTAAGCGCCGCTGCGCCGTCCAGTTCAGTTTCAGCCTGGATTCCGCGCATCCTCAGCCTTTCCGCAAGGGTCACCACGAATTCCTCTTCATCATCAACTAGAAGGACTTTCCAGTCTTTCATTTTATGTCCCCGGTTGTGCATCTGTTTTCTTGGGAAGATACACGGTGAAGCGAGTCCCTGTTCCTACTTTGCTTTGCACTTCAATGTCTCCACCTAATCTTTTAACAATTCCATAGGTTATGGATAGGCCCAAACCAGTGCCCTGACCAGCCTTTTTTGTGGTAAAAAACGGCTCGAATACATGCTTAAGAGTCTCATCGCTCATTCCATGTCCGGTGTCCTGAATCGTGACTCCTACCGTCTCGGAATCCCGTTCAAAACTGACCAGTGAAATGGTTCCCCCTTTATCCGTAGCCGCCAGGGCATTATTCAATATATTTAGAAAAATCTGTTGTAACTGCCCCCGATCCGAGGCGATTTTAGGCAATCCTTGAGCAAGCTCAAGATTTAATTTGATATTTCGGTAGAGAGCTTCCTTTTCCAGAAAACCCAGGGTTTCCTTGATCACGTCATTCACATCCAGAAGTTGAACTTCTACATCCATCCTTCTCGCAAATCCAAGAAGACGATGCGTAATTGCCCGGCATCTTTCAACAGATTGAATGATTGCCCTCACCAGATTCAGAAATTTTTCCTTATCGGGAAAGTCCTGGGTAAATTCTATCACATCCTTCATCAAACCGGCTTTTTCATTGATTACCGCGAGCGGATTGTTGACTTCATGAGCGACCCCGGCTGCCAGCCTGCCAATAGAGGACAACTTGTGGGAATGCTCCATTTCTCTAAGAGCAAGCTGTCTCTTGTCATCACTTTCTTTCATTCTCCTGATCATGAGGTCGGTCAGTTTCAGCACGAACGCGACTATCGCAATTATACCAACAATCAATATTATCAGTAGATCACCGCGTAATGAGTACCACACTTTCATCACATCAGAGCGCGGTTTTACCAACATGAAGATAAAATCCATCTGGTTAAAATATGCGTACGACATAAACACATCTCTCCCCAATGGATCCCTTTTTTCAATCACCGTCGGCTCGAAACTCTTTGGAGGCACATCCGGGCAGTGATCCAGAACATCTCCATAAAACTTTGACTTGGTCTGGAAAATCCCCTGTCGGTTAATGAGGAAGGCGTCGCTTTCCGCGTCCAATCCCATTGAGGAAATAAGGTCGTCAAGTTTGCCGGTGTTTATTGTAGCCCTGACAATCCATACCTTTCCACTATCAGCGATATGCTGAACGGCTATAACGAGATGTGGAAACTTTCTGTACCCTTTGAACACGTCACTTATATATACTCCGTTAACTTTGACGTGTTCGAACCAGCTTTGGCCTGCGTAGTTCTTGCCTTGAAGCTCATATGGACCCACATAGCTGATCTGGGTTCCCTTGGAATCAATCAATCCAAGATCGACAAACCCTTCGAATTCTTTCTTTAAGACTTTGAAAATTCTGTTGAGATTCTTTTCATCCGCTAGTTCTTCATAGGTATATGCGGAAGCTATAAAATTTACGGTGGATAGTCTGTTTGCCAAAAACAGTTCGATCGAATGCTTGGCTTTATTGACCAGGGTTTTCAGTGGCGTCATTATTTCGTTTCGGAGAGCCGCCCTGTATTCAACGTAGTTTATTGCGCTCATCAAGGCCAGTGGCACAAGGGTGATCATAAGCATCAGAATGGCCATGTTGCGTCTAACAATTTGATATCTCCGAGGTGATGACTGTTCATCAGGGATATCCAACAAATGCGCAAATATGTCTCTCAATGGTCTCATAAGCGGTCTCATGCGGCTCAATGCCAAGACATCCGTCCATATAGGGCAGACTTGTGTTGCAAACGATCAATCAGTTCTTATCGGTAGAATTTATATCAGGAATAAACGTGATTCTTGACCATCAAGCATAATGATGGCATTGCGAATTTATCATAACAGCGGTCAAAGTTGAAGCTAGAAGCTTACAAATTTTAATTTTTTTGAGTCCGGCAATAAGAGTTTGAAAGTAGTTTACGTAGGAGTTATAATTATAAATTACGCTTTGAATGAGAGTGACCGAAAGTTGAACTCACCGCGAATAGCCTATCTTGCTCTCTGGTTCCCAAAACCATCAGAAACCTTCATTTTCCGAGAGGTTCTGAATCTATGGAAAATGGGTCTATCACTAAAGGTCTTTACGCTTTATGGAGAACTTAGGACCCAACTTTCTCCAGAAATGAAATCAGTCCCGACAGACCAGGTCGAGCATTTAGGGATACCCGCGTTGAAAAAACTTCCAGTGGATCTCGCCTATTGGTTCCACAAAAACAACAAGTTAACAAAGCGCTTGATAAGAACCATCCCATTTAGGCGCTGGAAATCAATCGAATTTGGGGGAGAAAATATCTTCGGTTTTTTGTGCGGTTTTATTCTCGCAAGGCAATTTCAGGAACAAGGTTTTGATCACATCCACGCTGCATGGGCTATGGGGCCTGCGACAGCAGCCTGGGTGGCTTCCGAATTGACTGGAATTCCCTACAGTTTTACTGCCAGGGCCGGAGACATATATCCGCCTGATGGGGCTCTAAAAGAAAAGATTGAAGCGGCCAAGTTTGTTATCTCAGACAATATGACAAACGTGCCGTACCTGGAACAAATCGCCCCTTCGTCGAAAGGTAAGATCTTCGGTATCTACAACGGCGTCCCTCTGGAGAAAGCCGCTGAGGCGCCCGTCCTGATGACGCCCCCGTACAAGATTCTCGCTTTGGGCCGATTCGACAGAATCAAGGCGTTTCATATACTACTGCACGCCTGTAAGATACTAAAGGACTCAGGCCTTAGCTTCAGGTTGACTCTTGCCGGGGACGGGCCGCGAAGGCTACAACTCAAACATCTTGCTCGCAAGTTGGGATTGACGGATTATATAAGTTTTCCGGGGTTTGTCCCTTACAATTTTGTCTCTGATTTGTTTTGCTCAGCCGACGTGTTTGTGATGTCGAGCGCTGTCCATAGCAGTGGTGACAGGGACGGTCTGCCTACAGTCATAATGGAAGCTCTGGCTCATAGACTTCCCGTTGTCGCGACCGATGTTTGCGGCATTCCGGAAGTGATACATAACGGGGAAACCGGTTTACTGGTGGGTCAAAATGACCCGCAATCTCTGGCTGACGCAATTCTGGCAATGGTACATGATCGCGACAATGCGCTCAGCATGGCTGCCAAGGGCAGAGAACTTGTCCTGCGGGAATTCGATCAGGAAAAGAACCACACGAAAATATTTGATCTGTTTATTGACCAAATTCATGGAAACCAATCTCAAACCACCTTATAGAACGGTCATTACCGTACAGGACCTGGAATTCGGGGGCACTCAAAGGTACGCCCTACACCTGCTCAACCATTTGAACCGGGATCTTTTCGATTTGGAACTCTGGGTGCTAAGGGGCGGAGAAGAAATGCTACCTATGGCAGAGGCTTCGGGTGTGCCGGTAAAATATCTTTGCAGGAATTCATGGGTAACTCCGCGAGCGCTATGGAATTTTTTCTGGAGACTGAGGCGTCACAAACCCGATGTGCTCTACACGATGACTGCGGTCCCAAATATATGGGGACGTATTTTCGCTGCCGTGGCTACGGATTCTGTTGTAATCTCGAGTTGGAGAGGGAGGAAAGAACAACAGTTTGAATCCATTTTGTGGCGATTAACCGACAAACTGATATGCAACGCCAACGCCCTGCGAGAGTTTGTTATCAAGAGACACGGAGTTGATCCAAAGCGAGTGGCGGTAGCTCCAAACGGAGTTGACACCGATTTTTTTACGCCGGATTTGTCCTGTCGGGAGTCTCGACCTACGGTTGTTTTTGTTGGAAGGTTGGTCAAGGAAAAAGACCCCTTCACATTGATCGAAGCTTTCAGTCGTCTCCGAACACTCGTCGAAAACGTTCACGTGATAATGATTGGACAGGGATATCTGGATTCGAAGGTTCAGGAAAAAATTTGCGCCGGTGGGCTGTCAGATCTCATAGAGTTCGTTCCAGGCGTAAGAGATGTGCGGCCTTTCCTCAGGCGTTCATGGATATTTGCGCTGTCATCGGTTTCAGAAGGTTTCCCGCAGGTTATACTCGAAGCCATGTCAAGTGGTTTGCCGGTTGTAGCCACGTCTGTAGGAGGGATTCCGGAAATTATAGAACATGGGGTAAACGGCCTGCTGGTCGCTCCTGGATCGCCAGAGGCATTGGCGACATCCATGGCAAGCCTTTTACTGGACGATAAAACTCGGGATTTAATGAGCCAAAGGGCGCGCGAAACCTCGGCCGAATGTTTTTCGCTCGAACATGTAGTTAAGATCACTGAGGAAATTATCCTTGACACGGTGAGAAAAAAACAATGCTCCGGATGAATGTTTCCGGCCTTGATCAGAGGCGCATCCGGCGCTAATGTGACATAATCAACAAGATTACGAACCTAACAAGGCGATTTAGGACATGGGAAAATTTCGAACGGCCAAAGTTCATGGCCTGCTTGACCAACCGATCGCTTTATCCCAGTTTATCAATGAAGCGCCAATCGGTATTTTGGTCGTTGATCCAGGCCTGAAAGTTGTTCTAATGAATCGGGCGCTGGAAGCGCTTACGGGTTTTGTGAATCAGGAGGTTAGCGGCATACCCTGTTGCTTCGCTTTGAGGACCAACTTATGCCTCGATGGATGTCCGGCCAGAAGCCTCAGTCCCCAAGGCGGTTCGGTTTGCCTGGAAGCGAACATCATCAATCGAAACAGGGAAAAGATTCCGATCCGTGTCACAACAGCCCCTCTCATAGGAGATCAAGGTCAAATCCTCGGCTATATCAAGTCCGTTGAGGACATGCGTTATCTGCAAAAGACCGACGATCACGGAGGTAGGTTCTTTTTCGGGAAATTGATCGGAAACAGCCCCGAAATGTTAAGGGTTTTCAGGCTGCTCCCCGCTATCGCCCAAACGGATTCCTCAGTTTTAATCACAGGTCAAACAGGAACTGGTAAAGATTTTGTAGCTGAGGCCATTCATAACGCTTCCCAGAGATCTCGAGGCCCATTTGTAAAGGTCAATTGCGGAGCATTACCGGAAAGTCTGCTCGAATCCGAATTATTCGGCCATCAAAAAGGAGCGTTCACCGGCGCCATTGAAAACAAGCCTGGCCGATTCAGACTCGCCCACAATGGGACTCTTTATCTTACTGAAATTGGAGACCTCCCACTAAATCTACAAGTTAAGCTCCTGTCTTTCCTGGATGACCAGGTCATCTATCCACTAGGAGGCTCCAGAGGAATTCACGTTGACGTGAGAATAATTGCGGCTACCCATCGAGACCTTGAAGGCATGACCCGACAAGGGAGGTTTCGGGAAGATCTCCTGTTTCGACTCAATGTAATAAGACTCCAGTTGCCTCCTCTTTCGCAACGTGGAGACGACATAAACATGCTCATGGACCATTTCCTCCATCACTTCAATTCACGTTTCAGGAAAAAGATATCAGGATTTAGCGTGGCGGCTCGGAAAAGCCTCCTGAATTACAGCTTCCCCGGCAATGTTCGGGAATTGAGAAATATCGTGGAGTTTGCTGTAAATCTCTGTGAAGGGGACCAAATTCAGTCGGACCACATTCCCACTTATGTTAAATCGCCGGTGGTAGAGACCGTGGAAGTCCAACCATCAATATCCATGGAAAAACAGGAATTTGTTATTGACCCTTCTTCTGAGAGCCGGAATCTCGATTGGCCTGATGTTGAAAGACAAATGATAATGGACGCTTTAGTGAAGGCACGCGGAAACAGGGCCAAAGCCGCCAAATTGCTTGGGCTGGGACGTAGCACGTTGTGGAGAAAAATGAAGACCTATTCAATGGTCCCATAAGAACGCCAAAGGCCGGTATTCGGTAAAACACATGAAAATAGTTCTCATACCCCTTAAAGGGGACGAAATAGCGCCTCGGTTCGATCTTGCGCCTGAAGTTACGATATTCAATATACAGGATGACGGATCGATAGGTGAGCAGAGGCTGATGGTTATGGCGCACGCCTCTCCTGAATCCTTGTGTGAATTGATCCTGAGAGAAAAGGTAGATGTGGTTATTTGTTGTGGCATAGAGGAAGAATTTTACCAGTATTTGTCCTGGAAAAAAGTACGCGTAATAGATTCGGTCGTAGGAAGCTGTGAAAGAATAATAGATTGCTTCAGAATGGGGGATCTGGTTTCCGGGGCCATTTTGATGTGATTTCAGCGGTCCCTGTAACGCTGCCATTCCATGATGTCTTGATATGTCCCACTTTGTCTCATATTGTTTCGTGATACGTTTCACGCCTGTATCATTACAACCCACCCTAATAAGCTAACCCACTGCTTTTTCAACTAATATTCATTTGGCACAATGTTTGCCTATATTCCTGCTTAAGTTTCGTGTTCCTGCTGGAACTCACGAACCCCCATTTTCCAAGATAGTTTTAATTTAAAGTCCCGATTTTTTCGGAGTCGGCAGTATGGCTTCACGCATTCTTCTGGTGGACCAGGAGGAGAAATTCTTGCAGGCCCTGGCCAAGCGATTGGAAAACGCAGGTTTTCCGGTCCAAATCCTAACGGACGCAGCGGAAGCCCTTGTTTCAATTGAGAACCCGGAAGTACAGGCGCTGATCCTTGGAGATCCGGATGATGGAAGCAATTTCCTGGGCCTGCTCGGAGAGATCAAGAGATTACGCCCTGAACTGGCCGTTATCATACTGACGGCTCATGTTTCTTCAGATTACGCAATTAAGGCCATGAAAATGGGGATTTACGATTGTCTCCCAAAACCGACGAACATTGGCGACCTTATTGATCGGTTGCGGGAGGTTGGAACTGGAAAGCCCTTGTGAATCAGGCGCACGTAAACATAAGGATTCACGCGAACTTATAATGGAATGCATTCAGGAGGCGACCCTAATGGAAAGTATTCGAGTCAGGGATTTGATGATTCCAGTGGAGAAATATTCAACCATTGCCGACACAGCGACACTCTATGACGCTGTCCTCAAACTCGAGGAGTCTGAGCGAGACTATGAAGCCGGGAAATGCCCTCACAGAGCTTTGCTCGTTAAAGGCAGTTCCGGTGAAGTAATCGGCAAGATGGGCAAGATCGATGTTCTAAGAAGCCTTGAACCAAAATACACCGAACTGGGAGAACTGAGAAAAGTGTCAGGTTTTGGTTTGAGCGCAGAGTTTCTCAAATCGGTAATGGACAAGTTTGAACTTTGGGAAACTCCTCTTGATGATCTTTGTCGAAAAGCCGGCGCTCTCAACGTGGGCGCCATCGTGGCCTCCCCTCTCGAAGGAGAAACGGTGGACGTTGACGCGACTTTGAACAGAGCGGTTCATCAGATCATTCTTGGGCATCACCAGTCGTTGCTGGTGACATCCGGCTCCAAGGTAGTTGGCATTTTACGTTTGGTGGACGTCTTCGACGAAATAACAAAGCGGATAAAGTTCTGCAAAAATCAATAATCATTTTGAAGCTTGAGAATTCAGGAGGATTCCTTCTATGAGCGCGGAAGCTGCTACTCTTACCAGTGGAATGAGGATTAACTGGACCCGCTTAATTGCGCTATTCACAGGCGTAGGTCTGTTTATAGTGATCTACTATTCACCCCAGTGGCCGGACGCGATTGATCCGGCCGGCAAGCCTTTCCCATTATCCGTTCAAGGTAAGGGGGCAATAGCGGTTTTTATGCTTGCCGGTGTGTGGTGGGTTTTTGAGGTGGTCCCGATTGGTGTCACCAGTCTGGTGATAGGCATAACCCAGGCCCTGTTCATGATCCGGCCCGCTAAAGAGGCGTTTAACGATTTTATGGACCCGGCCGTCCTGTTCATTTTCAGTTGCCTTGTCATCGGTCTGGTTTTCACAAAGACCGGTCTTACCAAACGTCTGGCTTACAAGATGCTTGGAGCCATCGGCGAGAAGACAACCACTATTTATCTTGGTATATATTTGCTTATCACAGCATTGACATTAATAATGGCCCACACAGCGGTAGCCGCGACCATTTATCCCCTGCTGCTCGCTGTTGTAAGCCTTTACGGAGAAGGAGACAAACCTACAAAGTTCGGTAAGGGCCTTTTTATGGGCATGGCTTATGTGTGCGGGGCTGGAAGTGTCATAACCTTGTTAGGCTCGGCAAGGGCCATTGTCGCTCTCGGATTTTTCAAGGAAATGACCGGAGTGGACACACCCTTTTTTACACTTACCTATTATATGGCGCCTGTTGGCCTGTTGATGGTGTTCCTGCTCTGGGTGTTTTTTGCAGTCTTCTTTAAACCTGAAAAATCAAACATTCCAGGATTGAAGGAGCGGGTAAAAGAATTGAGCGCCAACCTAGGGGCAATAACCAGGAAGGAAATCCTGAGTCTCATCATAATATTTGCGGCAATAATCTTCATGTCTCTCCAGGTAACCATTCCAGCGCTTAGAAAAATAGACAAGACAGCGATCATCCTGGTAGCTACCGTGCTATTTTTTGTCTTGAACATCCTCGACATCGAAGATCTGGAATTGATCCCCTGGAACATAGTCCTGTTATTCTCAGGCGCTATGAGCATTGGTTATTGTTTGTGGCAAACAGGAGCCGCTGAATGGATGGCCGTAAACTGGCTGGCGATGTTCAAGAACGCCCATTGGCTCGTATTTGTTGTGAGCGTGGCGTTTTTCGTCATGATACTAACCAACTTCATTATGAACGTGGCCGCAATCGCGATCGCTTTACCGGTGGCCCTTGTAATATCCAAGTATCTGGGTGTCGATCCCACAGTGGTTATGTACGCCTGTTTGATGACAGCGGGTATGCCATTCATATTGCTGGTGGGCGCAGCGCCTAACGCCATAGCTTATGATTCCAAACAGTTTACCAGTGGTGAATTCTTTGGATACGGCTGCCTCGCCAGCGTCATCCTTATGGCAGTCTGCGCCCTGGCCTGCTACGTGATCTGGCCGGTTCTGGGAATGCCGACGACCATCCCGAAAGTGATGTGAAACAGATTGTTTAGTTAGGCGACATGTAACAAGGTTCAAAAAGAGAGGAATCGCAAATGAGGCGTAAGTTAATTTTTTGCCTTTTAATAATATGCTCGTTAATGGCGATCGCAGGCGTAACTTCAGCCGAGAAAACGGACCCAGCCAAAGACGTTTTGGTAATCCAGGGCAAGATACTTGATTCATCGGGAAGCGCTCTAAGTGACGCGAATATTTTGCCGTATCTTAATGGGAAACCATTTTTGGCCACTGGTCACGGAGCTGAAGCAGAAAAGGACTATGCAACCGGCAAGAATGGCCTGTTCCGGATCGAAGTCCCGACAACTGAGGAAAAAATCAAGTCAGGGAAATGGGAATTAAAAGTCACCCGGCCAAGCTTCAAACCATCCCAACTGCTCACATTGAAGGTTCTGGACGACGGGGTGGCGGAAGACGGGGTCCACAGGTGGGTCGCCAACACTACCGTTCAAATGAAGAGGATGCAGGGGTCCGCATTCTGGATAGCATTGGTTGTATTTCTCGGCGTGTATGTGCTCATAGCTTTCGAGATAGTGCACAGGACATTGGCGGCGTTTTTAGGAGCCACCCTAATCCTCTTGATCACTCACACTTTCGGCACGTTCAATGACGCATACAATATTCTCACGTACGAACAGGCGATTCACTGCGTCGACTGGAATGTGATTTTTCTTTTGATGGGCATGATGATAATCGTGGGGGTCCTCAAGGGATCAGGTGTTTTTCAGTGGCTGGCGTATAAATCCTTCCAGGTTGCTCGAGGAAACATATTCCTCCTGGCCTCAGTTCTGTGCGTTGTTACAGCAACGACGAGCGCTTTCCTGGACAATGTCACGACAATGCTGCTTCTTACTCCTGTCACAATGGAGATCGCCCTTGTCCTGAAGGTCTCACCTTTTGTCTTCCTGCTCCCGGAAATTCTGGCCTCTAACTTTGGCGGCACGGCCACGCTTATTGGTGACCCACCAAATATTATGATCGGGTCTTACGCGGGGATCACGTTCAATGATTTTGTGATCAATCTTACCCCGGTTGTCATTGCGGTCATGGTCGCCCAGATTATTTACAACAAATTTGTCTACGGAGCTGACTATCACAGGGCGAAGGTCGAAGATGTACCTAAGATGCTTGCATTCCTGAAAGAGAAATACAAGATCACAGACAGCAAGCTGTTAACGCTTGGCGGCGCAGTGCTTCTAGGTGTGATCGCCCTTTTTGTCGCTCACGGCTTTTTACACATGGAGGTCAGTGTCGCTGCGCTTTTTGGAGCGGCCGTCATAGTTCTCCTTTGCAAGATGGATATAGTCGAGATGCTTGAAAAGGAGATCGAATGGCCCTCCCTAGTCTTTTTCATTATGCTGTTTATAGTCGTGGGAGGCGCTGAGCAAACCGGGATATTGCAGGTCATAGCCGACTGGATAAGGGATGTCTGTCAGGGAAGGCTATGGTTGGCGGTGCTTGTCATCCTGTGGGTATCAGGGATCTCTTCCGCAATCATCGACAATATTCCTTATACCGCCACAATGCTCCCAATAGTAGCTTTTCTGAACAAGGAGATTCCAGGAGCGGAGTCGGGTGTACTCTGGTGGGCGCTAGCGCTTGGAGCGTGTTTTGGAGGTAATGGAACCATAATCGGAGCGTCAGCTAACGTTGTCACCACTGGGATAGCCGAAAAGGCTGGGCACAAGATAACCTTTGGGCAATTTCTGAAAGAGGCGGCGCCTATCACACTTATCAGTCTCATTATCTCTTCCGTTTTCCTGCTCCTGAGATACTGACACTAAAAACCGTGAGTTTACGATTCCGTAAGATGAAGGAGAATACACGATGATAGCAAAGGTCTTGTTGGTGGATGATGAATCGCCTTTTGTCGAAGCCCTGGCCAAACGGCTCAAATTAAGGGAGTTAGAGGTGGCTATAGCCTTGAGCGGACCCGAGGCGCTCGAGAAGTTGGAGCAGAACTCCACAACGGACGTGGTAGTGCTCGACGTAAAGATGCCGGGGATGGACGGTATTGAAACCCTCAAAGCTATAAAAGCAAGATATCCGCTTATCGAAGTGATCATGCTGACCGGGCACGCTACGGTCGAGTCCGCCATAGACGGCATGAAAGTGGGCGCTCTGGACTACCTGATGAAGCCCTGTGACATGGACGTCCTCATGGCCAAGGTTCGCGAGGCGAAAAACAAGAAGGCCGCTCAGGAGGCAAAGATTGCCGAAGCTAGGGCTATGAGTATATATCACCGCAGAGGCGACTGATATTTTGACTCGTATTACAGATACCGTGCGCCGGACTACTTGGTTAATGATCACTCAACCTAGTGACGTTGAGAATAAACGAGCCGTGCGGCGCTACACAACATTGGATGTGAGGTGAATTATGCCATATTCCGTTCCTGTCTCTAAGCTGATGATCAAACCGGGCGAGTGGCCGATCCTGTCTGTTGAAACCGATGTGGAAACAGCCATTAAAATCCTGCGAATAGGCACTGAAGAAAAAAAATTGCAGCATGGGCATTCGACCCCTTTAGTAGTTGATGATGATTACAACGTAATAGGATTTGTTCACCTGATTGATCTACTAAGAGAGGTCAGGACATTGTGCGATTCGTCCGACTCTCCCTGTGACACCAGTCGAGCGACAAGACCGGTGAGTGAGCTTGTAACTCCCTTTGCCGGAGCAGTTGAGGCCGAAGACCCTATTATCAAGGCATTGGACGTCATGATGGAACACGGGATATCAGTTGTTCCAGTACTGGAGAACAACAAATTGCAAGGGGTAGTCAAGCTGGCCGACATATTTAACGCCGTCGCTGCTATTCTTTTTGATAAAGAGATCATCGATCAAAAAGAAATCCTTATGAGACGACTTCACCTGTAATTTAGGAAAACCGCCATGATTACTACAAAATTGCTTATGATAGACGATGAGGAGAGCTTTGTCTCTGCGCTCTCAAAGAGACTCGCTCTTAGAGACATTGAGGTCGTCCCCGCCCATAGTGGACAGGAGGGACTCAATAAACTCGATGAAGACCCTTCGATTGAGGTGGTTTTACTCGATGTAAAAATGCCCGGAATGGACGGCATAGAAACGCTTAGGCTTATTAAAGGGGCCCATCCCATCGCGGAAGTCATCATGCTCACTGGACACGCCACCTTCGAAACGGCGATTGACGGTATGAAACTGGGAGCTTTTGACTACTTGATGAAGCCTTGCGAGATTGACGAGCTGACCACTAAACTGGACGCTGCAAGAAAAAGACATCAGGAACATCTCGACAAAATATTGGAGGCCACAGGGAAACAGTTACGAGGTCAAAGAGCCAGGTGAGACACGATCCCGATCATAGTTTTTATATCTAAACTCTTCCGCATGATCAGGGAAGACTGATGGAGATCAAATCAATGCCGAAAATCACGGACTGCATCCTTCGAAGCCCAAGTCTCCCCTCTCCATTAAGGGCTTATCAATCAACATTTTTACGGGTCACTCTCGCTTTCGGCGGAGGCCGTTTATGAATAGCAGCGAAAAGACAACTGATTCATATTACAGATCTTTAACGAGAAATATCGTTTTGATAATTGTCGGTGTTTCGGTAGTTCCTCTAATCTTGATCACACTCACCATAAGGCATTTTTCGCAGACATCATACCAGGACAAGGTTATTGAACATCTTCAGGTATTAAACAAGAAGCATAAACAAAATATCGATAGTTTTCTTCGTGAACGACTGGCCGATATCACAGTAATGAAAGACTCCTACACCCTTGATCAACTTGCAAATAACGATTTCCTGAAAGAAAAACTCCAGTCTCTGCAAAAGAATTCCAGTGACGCATTGGTAGACCTCGGGATAGTTAACGATCAAGGAATTCAGATCGCATACGCGGGCCCATACGATCTCAAACGGGCCCATTACGCCGAAGCCCCCTGGTTCAAGGAAGCGATTCAGCAACCCAGCTACATCAGCGATGTTTTTCCAGGGCTTCGGGGAATTCCGCATTTTATAGTCGCTGTCAGGGGTAGTGACAACGGCAGGCAATGGTTGCTAAGGGCCACTGTTGACTTCGACAAGTTCAATTCACTGGTTGAAAACATACGAATCGGGGAAACGGGCTTCGCGTTCATCCTGAACAAGAAAGGCGAATTTCAGACCAAGCCGCGAACCGAGGTTCCACCCCTGAAAGACCCATACCTGAATTTTCTGTCTCCGGATACTCGGGACAACGAGCAGGAAGGCATAGTCTCCAATTCTCAAGTAGACGGTAAGGGTGTCATACACGTCATGTCCAGACTGAAGAATGGAGACTGGGTACTCGCCTTCCAGCAAACTGAGTCCGACGCTTACAAGGCCCTCTACCTGGTTCGAACCGTAAGTGTCCTGATATTCTTCGTGGGAGTCATAGGCATAATCGTTGTTGCTGTTCTCCTTTCAAAGAGACTGGTAAAGCGAATAAGACAGGCTGACCAGGAAAAGGAGATGATGACCGAGAAATTTATTGAGGCCGGAAAATTAGCTTCAGTGGGAGAACTGGCAGCCGGCATAGCGCACGAAATCAATAATCCGGTGGCGGTCATGCTGGAAGAAGCTGGTTGGATGCAGGATCTGATAACAGACGCCGGTCCCGAATCCATACCGATGGTGGACGAATTTCAAAGGTCCCTGGCTCAGATAAAGGCCCAGGGAGTGCGTTGCAAACAGATCACCCACAAGCTGTTAAGTTTCGCCAGAAAAACGGATCCAATACCCAAGAAAGTCAACGTTAACGATATCACCCGTGAAGCTATATCCCTCTGCGAACAGCGGGTCCGTTCGGGCAGCGTCAAAATACAGGCTCAATTCGCCGATGGACTACCCACGATCCGGGTGTCTCCTTCGGAAGCGCAACAGATATTCATCAATCTGATAAACAACGCCATTGACGCCATCGAGCCAAAAGGCGGCGCAGTCAAGATATCGACGAGGCAGGAAGGTGATTTCCTGGTTGTTGATGTGGCTGACAACGGACCGGGAATCCCCAGTTACGTTCTACCGCGGATTTTTGATCCCTTCTTCACTACAAAACCGGTCGGCAAAGGCACGGGGCTAGGCCTTTCCATCTGTTATGGAATCGTGAAGAAATTGGGTGGAGACATAAGCGTGAACACGGCTGAAGGCATGGGAACCACCTTCCATGTAAAGTTTCCGATACCCAAGGCCCGGGAAGAGAAAACGGGCCACTAGAGGGAAACAATGAGTTCTGATCTTGTTAGTGACACAAATCAAATCAAATTGTTGCTGGTTGATGATGAACAGGCGTACGTGAGTGTTTTGGCCAGGAGGTTTCAAAGAAAGGGCTTCCTTGTCAAAATAGCCAATAACGGGACGCAGGGGATTCAACTGGCGAGGCATGAAGATTTTGATGTGGCGGTCCTGGATTTGAAAATGGACGATATGGACGGAATAGAGGTTCTGAAGATCTTCAAGAAAATGGTTCCAAAAATGGAGGTTATAATGCTTACCGGACACGGGTCGGAACAGGCGGCCCGGGACGGGATGCAATTCGGCGCTTATGACTACCTTACAAAACCATGCGATTTTGAGGATCTCATGGCCAAAATCTGGCAGGCGCATGAGCGCAAAACCCTCCCTACCGATAATGGCGACATCGACTAATAATATGGATTTACAGCGTATTCAGGATTTCAATCAGGCTTGTGATTGTCACTGGCTTCAAACGGCCCCGGCTGGGAGTATATCAATGACGACCAACGAAGCTCTGGAGTTGCTTAAAGCAGGGAATTTAAGATTCACACAAGGCGCCCACACAGGACACGAACACCATGAACATAGACGAATTCACACTGCGGAGAATGGCCAGAAGCCATTTGCCGCAGTCTTGGCGTGTTCTGACT
Source organism: Desulfomonilaceae bacterium (assembly GCA_041662605.1). Classification (NCBI taxonomy): domain Bacteria; kingdom Pseudomonadati; phylum Thermodesulfobacteriota; class Desulfomonilia; order Desulfomonilales; family Desulfomonilaceae; species Desulfomonilaceae bacterium. Next base: position 55,867 of record JBAZSD010000014.1, on the reverse strand, counting down.
CCCGTGTTCCGGTCGAAATGCTATTTGATTGCGGCATCGGGGATATCTTTGTGGCTCGTGTAGCCGGAAATGTAGCCGGGGTGGAGCAGTTGGGGAGTCTTGAGTACGCCGTGTCTCATCTGGGGGTCGCGTTGGTGGTTGTGCTGGGACACAGCAAATGTGGAGCCGTAACCGCTGTTGTTCAGGGTCACGAAATGCAAGGGCACATTAAATCTCTCGCTGAACGGATTGCGCCTGTTGTGGAGGAAACTCGCAGGATTTATCCCGACATGGAGATGGACGAGCTATTGGACGAGTGTATCCGCGCTAATGTACGTTACATTAAGGATCATCTTACTGACAAGAGTGTGTCCATGAAAAAAGCCGTAGAAGATGGCTCCCTAAAAATAATAGGCGCCCATTATGACATTGGGAGCGGACACGTTGATTGGGATTGAAAACATTTATTCGGCAAATCATTCCAATAGTTATTTTCCGCCAACTCCCGGAGTGAGGGGTTTGATTCTAAAAACATAGAAAGGCGGTCGAGCGGTTTCTTTTTTCCAGTGGACGCTGCAGCGTTCCGGACTACGGAGCATAGCTCAGAAGCATTTCTGACGCTTCAGGCGCTGTGAAATCGATTGAAATCATGACGCTCAGAATGAATATGGTCAGAATGGAGAAGATAAAAAGCTTTTTGCCCCAGAGCCGCTCATCGGAGGCTTCAAAGCCGGACCAGGCCATATACAGCCAGGAAAGTCCCAACACGGTCGCCACGGCAAAGGCTCTATAACCTGTGTACCCCCAGAGGGTCAGCATCAGAGTAGCCGCCATAAAAGCGAGGATATAACCAACAATATGCCTTTTAGTGGCGGTTGTTCCCCGCTTGACCGGCAGAATCGGGATCGCCGCAGCGGCGTAATCATCCAGCCGAAAAACGGCGATGGAGTAGCAGTGACCCATCTGCCACAGGCTGAAGATCGACAACAATATCACCGCTCCCATGTCGAAGCGACCGGAGACTGCGCAATATCCGGCGAGGGGCGGCGCAGCTCCCGCCAGACTGCCGATCAATGCCCCGTAGACTGAATTGCGTTTCATGTACAGGCTATAGACGACCACGTAAATCACAAGGCCCGCCAGCACGATGACAACGGACAGCAGGTTTGTCGCCACCCAGAGCAGCGCCAGTCCCGAAATGCCCAAAATCGTGGCGTAGAATATTGCGATCTTCAGTGAGATGAGCCCTCTGGCAAGCGCTCGGCCGCGCGTCCGGATCATTTTTCGATCTATTTTTCTATCGATACAGTTGTTGAAAACGCAACCGGAAGCGACAACCAGGGATATGCCGATGAGAGTCACCAGGAGGGCAAGGCCGTCAACCCGCCCCCTGGAGGCAAGAAAAAAGCCGGCGGCAGCGGAGATCAGATTGCCCAAAACGATCCCCGGCTTGGCAATGAGCAGATAGTTTTTGATCCTTCCAGGCATTCTCACATCATTCGATAATACAGATCATACATGATCCAGATGCTTCCTCCGACAAAGAGGGCCATGATCACTAAAGTGAACATCAGCGCCACCACGTTCCAACGCTCCGCCGATGAAGTGTCCAGATGCAGGAAGTAATGCATGTGCGCCAGAATCTGCACGAAGCCGGCGCTGAATATGCCGGCCAGGGTCATCCAGGGCGACAGGGCGCCGCTCATCACCAATGCAAACGGAATGGCGGTCAGAATGAGGGAAAGAACGAAGCCGGCGCCGTAAGATTTGAGACTTCCCCTGCTTGCGCCGACGCTGTCGATGGATGCTTGACTCATTACACAACCCCCATCAGGTAGACGATACTGAAAATGCCGATCCAGATGATATCCAGAAAATGCCAGAACATACTCAGACGCATCAGCCGTGATTGAACGGGAGAGGTTAAACCTTTGGCGACCACCTGAACCATCATGACCGCCATCCAGATCAGCCCAAAGGTCACATGGGTACCGTGAGTCCCTACCAGGGTGAAAAAACTCGAAAGGAAGGCGCTGCGGTCCGGTCCATGGCCCTCGGCAATCATGCGGTGGAATTCGTTGATTTCCATGGAGACAAATCCGAGCCCCAACAGAAACGTGACGGTGAGTCCAATCAGAACCCACTTTTTCACGCCGTCGCGCACGGCCAACATCACCAGACCAAAGGTCACGCTACTGAACAGCAGGAAGAGGGTTTCAACCAACACATAAGGCAGGTCAAACAATTCCTTCCCCGTCGGTCCGCCGGCATAGTTGGTCCCCAGGACGGCAAAGGTAGCGAAGAGCGTCGCAAACAGGATGAGGTCGCTCATAAGATAGATCCAGAAACCGAATGTCTGAATCGCGACCGTATCGGTGTGTTCAACTTCCAGGTTATTAGTGGCGCCTAAGGTTGAAACGTCTGTTGTCATCATTTACATCTCCGCTACAGGTTCTGGGATGGTCTGATCGTATGTGCGACGTCTATTTACGATGGATCCCAACTGTAGATAGCGTTCATTTTCGATCCGCTCAACCTCGGCGGCGGGTATGATGTAATGGATGTCATCATCCATTGAGCGGGCAATGACCGTGAAAAGAATACCCAGGGCAGCCAGTATGGCCAGCCACCAGACGTGCCAGATCATGGCGAACCCGAACACGAAAGCCAATGCGCCTATGATAAGGCCGTGCGGCGTGTTTTTCGGCATTTCGATATCGGTATATTGATCCGGCCGCTGGTATGCGACGCCTCTTTCCTTCATGTCCATAAATGCGTCGACTTCTTCTACGATAGGTATTTTCGCGAAATTATAGACCGCTGGAGGAGACGATGTCATCCACTCCAACGTGCGGCCGTCCCAGGGATCGCCTGTCGGATCAGCGAGGGCGCGGCGCTCCCTAATACTGACAAACAATTGAATTGCCTGAAAGACGATGCCGAGCAGGATCACCGCGGCGCCCAATGCGGCGACGATCAGATAGGGATGCCAAGTCGCGTTGGCATAATGCGCCATACGACGGGGCATACCCATGAAACCCAGCACGTACAGGGGAGCAAAAGCGAGATAAAAGCCGATCAGCCAGAGCCAGAAGGCGCGTCTGCCCCAATTTTCGTTCAAACGAAAGCCCATGGCCTTGGGGAACCAATAATAAAAACCTGCGAAAAAGCCGAACAGGGAGCCGGGGATCAGCACATTGTGGAAATGAGCGATCAGAAACAGGCTGTTGTGAAGCACGTAATCAGCCGGTGGTATAGACATCATTACGCCTGAAGACCCGCCGACGGCGAAGGTCACAATAAACGCCAGGGTCCAGTACATCGGCGTAGTAAACCTTATGCGGCCACGATACATGGTGAAAAGCCAGTTGAAGGTCTTTACCCCGGTGGGGATGGCAATCAACATGGTCGCAATACCGAAAAATAAGTTGACGTTGGGGCTGGCGCCCATGGTGAAAAAATGATGCAACCAGACGGAAAAGGACAGGACCGTGATGACCGCAGTGGCATAGACCATCGATGTGTAGCCGTATAGCCGTTTTCCAGAGAAAGTGGCTACGACTTCCGAAAAGATCCCGAAAGCCGGCAGGATCAGGATATAAACCTCGGGATGGCCCCAGGTCCAGAACAGGTTGACATACATCATCGAATTGCCGCCGAGCGTGTTGGTGAAAAAATGCATGCCCAGGTAGCGATCGAGTGTCAACAGGACGAGATCGACCGTCAGAACCGGGAATGCCCAAACCATGAGCACCATGGTGAAAAAAGTGGTCCAAACAAACAACGGCATCCGCATGGGTTTCATGCCGGGAGCCCGCATCTTCACGATGGTGACGAGAAAATTGATACCGGTCATGGTTGAAGCAATACCGGAGATCTGGAAGGCCCATATCCAATAGTCCACCCCCACGCCGGGGCTGTATTCCTGTTCAGTCAGCGGGGCATATCCCGACCATCCGGCTTTGGAAAACTCGCCATACCCCAAAGATACCATGACCAGTAATGCCGCTGCCGTGGTCAGCCAGAGACTGAGCGAATTCATAAAGGGAAAGGCTACATCGCGTGCGCCGATTTGCTGCGGCGTAACGATATTCATCAACCCGACCATAAACGGCATGGCCATGAACATGATCATGATCGAGCCGTGAGCGCTAAATATCTGGTCGAAGTGATCAGGGGGCAAGAAGCCAAGGGAACCGCCCGCGGCGACGGCCTGCTGAGAGCGCATCAGAATGGCGTCGGCGAACCCGCGCAGCAGCATGACCAATGCGAGAATAATGTACATGATCCCGATCTTTTTGTGGTCGAGGCTGGTCAGCCATTCCTTGTACAGGTAGGTCCACTTTCTGTAGTAGGTGATCAAGGCCATTATCACCAGGCCGAGGACAACCGCACCACCTACGGCGCCCATCGTGATCGGATTATCATACGGAATCGCTGAAAGGCTTAACTTTCCAAACATCTCAATTTTCCTCCGAAACATCGGTCCCTGCGTGAGTAGAAACCGATTCTCCGCCCATAGCCCCGTGATTTTCTCCCATAGTCGGATTGAATTTGCGCAGGATATACACAAACAGATCGGGCTTGACTGAAGAGAAATAGGTCACGGGGTGGTAACCGACGCTCGGCTTTGTCAACTCCTCATATCGGGCCAGATCAAGCTTTTCCGGAGATTGTCTGATCTTTTGCACCCACGACTTAAATTCTTCACTGGAAACCGCATTCGCCTGGAAATGCATGTCAGCGAAACCGCGACCGGTGAATTGCTGATTTTGCCCGGCATAAGTCCCTGGTTTATCAGCCAGGAGGCTCAATCGGGTTTGCATGCCTGCCATGGCGTAAATCTGGCTGCCCAGTTGCGGGATGAAGAAGGAAGCCATTACGGTGTCAGAGGTGATTTTGAAGCTGACCGGAACGTTGACGGGAAAAGTGATTTGATTGACAGTCGCGATATTGTGATCCGGGTAGATGAAGAGCCATTTCCAGTCCAGACAGACGACTTCGATGTTGATGGGCTTGTTGGCCGAAGGTATAGGCTTATAGGGATCCAGAGAATGGGTCCTGGTCCAGGCCAGAATCGCAAGAACCGTGACAATGCCAATGGGAACCGCCCACATGAAAAAGTCGATTTTAGCCGAATGGTTCCATTTAGGCATATAAGTCGATTTGATATTGGAAGCCCTGTACTTTAGGGGAAACCAGAAAGCCATGATGAAGACGGGAATGAGGACGATCAGCATGAGCGCTATGGCTGTAATGATGACGAACCGCTCCGACTCGCCGATCGGTCCTTTGGGGTTCAACAAGAGTATCGTGTCGCAACCTCCAAGGAAAGTTACGGCGCACAGGGATGACAAGCCGACAAAAACGAAATATCTGTTTCTCTTCATTTATCCCCCAAAGCCTCAAGGGTCTTGACCCGGAATCGCGGCTCCGCGGTGACTCCCTGACGTAGCTCCAATTTAAAGTTACCGGGCATAGAATTTCTATGTTATCAAAATCTATAGAGGCAAATCCTATGCCAGATTATCAGCCCGCTGCTGACGCTTATAACAAGTTACTCAATATCAACAGGTTATAGAGACGGATTTTCTTGTAATCAGGATAGATCGGCGCAGCGCCGCAAGATGTGAACACTTTGATTAATAGAGAAGACATGGCAGATTCGCCCCATATTGTTTATGTCTGCCGATTTATTCTGTAAGTTAAGTATGTTATCTCCTGTGCGTTTATTGCTCTTTTGATTAACTTCGTAGATCAATTCCGCACATCAGTTCCAGTCGCTACCATTGGGAAACGGCGCCTGAACGGCATTCTTGAATCCCTTTATTATTCTCCGCCTCGAAGACTTCACATTTACGCCTCCGTCTGTTGTGACAGACGTTGGTTCGCGGTTAACGGACGCGTGGCGCATTAATCTCGTAGGCAGTCCGAAACCCCGACCTTTAATTTGCTAGCTCTTATACATCGCTTTAATCAGATCCCCAAAATTCTTGTTTACGTGGCGTCGCTTTACTTTCATTGTAGGAGTTACTTCGCCGTCCTCTTCATAGAGCTTCTTGGGAACAATCCTGAATTTCTTGACTGTCTCCACATGAGACAGGCTCTTGTTGACTTCCTGGATTTCGGAATCGATGAGTTCTACTATTTCCGGGGCCTTGGTGAGGCTTTCATAAGTGGTGAACGGTATCTTGTGGTCTTGAGCAAACTGGACTACGTTTTCTTCATCAAGCACAATTAAGGCCGATATGAATTTCAGCCTGTCACCGATGACAATTGCGTCATTGATGTATGGGCTGAACTTCAGTTGATTTTCTATGTTCTGAGGGGCAATGTTTTTCCCGCCTGCCGTAATGATCAGGTCTTTTTTCCGATCCGTGATTTTCAGAAAACCTTTGTCGTCAAGGCGCCCAACATCGCCTGAACAAAGCCATCCGTCCAGTATCGTTTCAGTTGTAGCCTCAGGGTTTCGGAAATACCCCATGAATACATTGCCGCCCTTAACGAGTATTTCACCATCGTCGGCTATTTTGACTTCAACGCCGGGCAAGGCCGGCCCGACATTACCTAATTCAATGTCGTCTCCCCGATGAATGCACGTAGGGCCTGATCCTTCAGTCTGGCCGTAAACTTCCCTCAAAGGAACTCCGATACCATGAAAGTATCTCAGGACATCCGGCGAAATTGGAGCTGCCCCCGATACGGCGAGCCTGACTCTTTCAAACCCAAGACGTTCCCTGAGCTTGTAAAAGATCAAGATATTCACGATTGACCGTAGAGCTTTCAAATATATAGGCGCCGCCCCAGACTGAAATCGGGCCTTCCCATATTGCAGGCTTATTTTCTCGGCGATGGAGTAGCAGACTTTCTTGAACCAGGTCGAGTTCGCCATTTTAATGCGGATTGTTGAATAGTATTTTTCCCAAATTCTTGGCACAGCGAAGATAACCGTGGGCGAAATTTCCTGAAAGTTCGCCTGAATGGTGTCAGTGCTTTCCACAAAATTGACAGTGTACCCGTATCGTATTGGAAGAAAAACGCTGAACATTCTCTCCGCAATGTGACTTAGAGGCAGAAACGACAGTAGTTCGTCGGTTTCAAAGATCGGTGTAGCGTCGCCAATGGATTTTGTTGTCCAGGTGATATTGTGATGAGAAAGCATAGCGCCTTTGGGAGGGCCGGTTGTCCCGGAAGTATAGATGATCAGCGCCATATCATCCAAGTTTGTATTATTAGTTAATTTTTCAAACAGATCCGGGTTCTTTTCCTCCATAGATTCCCCAAGTTTTAGCAATTCGTCAAAGGTCATAACCATGGGGTCGGAGAAACGCTTGAGGCCTTTGGTATCCATAACGATTATTTTCTTAAGTTCAGGGGTTTTGTCCCTAAACTCAAGAGCCTTGTCCAGTTGTTCCTCATCTTCTCCGATATAGAACTTTGCTTCGGAGTGCCCAACAACATACTCACACTGAGTAACGGAGCTTGTAGTGTAGACTCCAACGGTAACAGCTCCCGCCGCCATAGTAGCGAGGTCCGCATAAAGCCATTCCGGTCTGTTTTCACCAATTACAGCGACTCGGTCGCCTTTTTCCAAACCTAAAGAAACCAGTCCCAGACAGGTATATTTCACGTTTCTCAGATAATCGGACCATGTTATGTCGCGCCATACGCCCAGGTATTTTCGTCTTAAAGCGACTTTATCGGGCGCAACTTGCGCTCTGGCCAGAAACATTTGAGCGATTGTCAAATTAGTGTCAAACATAGAAATTTATCCAGGTTTATTATTTCTGATCAACGCCATCGTTTTTTGCGTTTGTAGCGTTGGAATCCCTTGACCGAAGTTTCCTGTTTTACGCCAAGATAAAATTCCTGAACGTCCTCGTTTTCCGAGAGCTTCTCGGGAGTTCCCTCAAGCACGATTCGTCCGGATTCCATGATAAACGCGTGATCCGCTATGGACAACGCTTTACGAGCGTTTTGTTCCACCAGAAGGATAGTGGCGCCGGCGCGGTTTATGGATTTTATGATGTCGAATATTTCCGAGACCAACAAAGGGGACAGTCCAAGAGACGGCTCATCGAGAATCATCAGCTTGGGTCTGGACATCAGGGCTCGAGCGATCGAAAGCATTTGCTGCTCTCCACCGGAGAGTGTTCCTGCTAATTGTTTCAGCCTGTCTTTCAGCACTTTGAAATAACTAAAAACTTGTTGCAAGTCGGTGTCTATATCCCTGTCTCTCCTGGTATAGGCGCCCATCATCAGGTTTTCTTTGACCGTAAGTTCCGGAAAAACTTCTCTCCCTTCGGGAACGTAGGCTATTCCGAGGGGAACTATTTTTTCGGTTTTCATACCATCGATGCGTTTTCCCTCGAACCAGATCGAGCCCTTTTCGGGCTGGTCCTCGATGTAACCCATAATGGTCTTGAGAGTAGAACTCTTGCCGGCTCCGTTAGCGCCAAGAATGGCTCGAATCTGGCCTTGTTCCACTTTTAGAGACAGGCCTCTGACCACCATAATTTTGCCATAATAGATTTCAACGTTTCGTAATTCGAGCATGGCTCCGCTTTTCTTCGATCTTGATTCAGCGTGAACTTGTCATATTGATTAAATGGTCCTAATCCTGTCCAAGATAGGCTTCGAGCACCTGAGGATGGTTTCTGACTTCATCCGGCGTACCCTGAACCAGCTTCACTCCGAAGTTCAGCGCCATCACCTCGTCTGAAACATCCATGACCAGATTCATGTCATGTTCAACCATGACAATTGTGACTTTAAAGTCATTACGAATGTCCCGGATCCAGAACATCATGTCCCGTTTTTCTTCCTGGTTCATTCCTGCTGTCGGCTCATCCAGCAGCAAGAGAGTAGGTTCCATGGCCAGCGCTCTACCCAACTCGACCAGTTTTCTAACACCATAAGGCAATGAGGACACGAAGGAATCCCTATAAGCCTCAATTTCGAGGAATTCTATGATCCGTTCCACCACTTCCCGGTGATGGCATTCTTCCTTTGCGGCTCGAAAATTCCTCCCCAAGAACGAAGCTCCTGAAAAAACGCCTGTTTTCATATGAATGTGACGTCCCAGGAGCAAATTATCCATTGTGGTCAGGCCCCCGAACAATTCTATGTTCTGAAAGGTTCGAGCAATACCAAGACTTGCCGCATGGTGAGATTTTTTGCCGGTTATATCCTGACCTTTGAAGATGACTTTACCTTTCGTAGGTCTGTAGATCCCACTGATACAGTTAAAAATAGTGGTCTTACCGGCGCCGTTCGGTCCTATGATCGAGAATATCCGTCCTTCTTCCACCTCCATGGAAACCCCATGGAGAGCCACAAGACCACCAAAAGAAACCAACAAATTGTTCAGTGACAGCAGAGCCATTTTGGATAATTAAACGCCCTTGATTTTTATTCGTTGAGGCGCGGCCGGGAATTCGCCATTTACGACCCGCGCCTCATCAGAAACTAGCGCAACAATCATTCACCCTTGTAGGTGAGCCAGTCAGACATCTTAATCGGCTCTCCGTTAGGACCACATTTCGATATGAAAACAGATTTCATCCCCTGATGGTCTTCTGGAGTAAACGTGCAGTCGTATCCCAACCAATCGTTCCAGTGTCGAATAGTTTCCATGGCCTTCACGAAAGTATCGGGATTCAAGTCTTTACCTGCTCTTTTCAGACCCTCAACCATCGGCTCAACAAAGACAAAGCCGGCAAGGAAGAAAATTCCAGTGTATTGTTCATTCGGAGCGAATTTTTTCTGAGCTTCGAGATATTTCTTTACCAAAGGACTTTCCACGTTCAGGAAGTTTGCGTAAACGACTCCAGCCCACAGACCCTTTGTGATTTTGTGCATCAAGTGGGAATCCGAAAGAGTGGAACTCGCTACCCACTGGGGCTCATAACCCGCGGCTTTGGCCTGACCAAGTATTATTGCAGCGTGTTTGGGCAGTATCCAGAGTATCACCGCCTCGGCGCCGCTTTCTTTGAGCTTTAAGGCATGGGATTTCAGATCTGTGTCGGTAACCTCTACGGGAACTTCAGCGGTCAATTGAATTCCAGCCTTTTTGGCGTATTTTTGGGCGCCCAGCAGACCTTCTTTTCCGTAATCATCATTCTGGTAGAAAAAGGCTATTTTCTTCTTACCCATCTTTTCGACGAGGTACTGCGTCAGGAGATAGGCTTCGTCAGTGTACCGCGGGTAGACAGCGAACAGATATTTTTGTAGTGGAACCGACCAATGGGCGGATCCCGTAGCAGGGCCAACCCATGGGACCTTGTTTTCCATCAGGTAATCGCGGACCGCCATGCCTGTAGAGGTGCCGACTCCGGAAGCGACACCAAACACCCCTATGCTTTCCACAAATTCTTTTGCGATGGCTTTGGTCTTGGCTGGTTGATAAGAGTCATCCCTAAGGAAGTACTTGATTTTTCGACCGGCTATTCCACCCTCTTCATTAACCAGATCAAAAAACACGCCTGTTCCTCGAGCGACCGCGCCCCATAGAGCCGCGGGACCTGTTTGGGGACCCCACTGACCTATCAGGATTTCAGTGTCACTTACCCCTCTAACTTTGTCAGCAGACCAAGCGGTGTTGACGGTAATCGTCAGCCCCACTAGAACCGCTAAAACCACCAATCTCTTCAGGCCTTTTTTCATTAACTACTCCTTTTTCTTATTCAGACTAACCGGAGCAAATCCGCTTCACCGGGCTAACCGATTTGTAAGGATGATTGATGAGAGTTTTTCTCATCACGTGTAATGATAACGCCCTTCAAAACAAGCAAGCGCTCTAACCCTTGTACCAGGAGCCATTCTCAAAGAGGAAAATAAACACGCTTATGTTTTCACTCTCTTTTCCCGAATCGCCTTTTAGGCGAACTTTAATTACCACCGTGCCGATTTTCTCAACATTGGGCAAGTTTCCCTTATCGTTATTTTCGGAAATCTCCGGCGGAAATTTGAGTTCATAACCCAGGACTCTGATCGGATTCGAACGGCACAATTCAAGGTAGTTCTCGTATGAATAAAATTTCTTGAATATTGAAGACGGAGCTAGCAGATTCCATACCTTATCCGCGTTCCGGCTCATTTCAGCTTCAAAATAGTCTTTGATTACGGCCTGTAAATCATCCTGGGAACCGGCCCACGACAATATATGCAATGAAAGAAATGACGGAATGATCACGAGTTTCAAAATGACGGAAACAATGAAAAATCTACGTTTCACTTTGAGGATACCTACACCTTGCGTTCATAATGTTTCACAAACAGGCCCGAAGGTTTCACACACAAGATCAACACTATTACACCAAAGGCCACCAGTGATTTAAACTCCAGCGATACGTACCCTCCGAAAAGATTTTCGATTATTCCCAGCAAATAAGCGCCCGCGGCCGCTCCGGGCAAGCTCGTTAATCCTCCGAGCACTCCCCCGGCGAAGCCCTTGAGCATTGGATCCAGCATCATATTCGGATCAAGTGTGGCCATTGGAGCAATCAACATGCCTGCGATAGCGCCGGTCATGGAACTCAAACCCCAAGTGAATGTGAGAATTCGTCGAGTCGGTATACCCATGGCTTTGGCGGCGAAAGGGTTCTGTTGAACCGCCTTCATGGCTGTTCCAAGTTTGGTGAACCGAAAAAACAGAAAGAGAATGACCATCACGGCAAGGCTCACCACTACCGTCCAAAGGTTTATTTCGGTAATTATGACTCCACCAATGTTTATCCCGGAGTATTCGGAAAAAGGAACAGGAAAAGGGTTCTGATTGGCTCCCCATTTCCAGCCTGCTATCCCATAAAGGATCATCTCGGCTCCGAGGGTAATTACTATGGACCCAAGGACACCTGGATTGTCGGCGGGCCGGAGGAAACAGATCTCCAACAAAGCGCCCAAAATGAACGCGAAAATGAGTGTGAGCGCAGCCGCTGTCCAGAAACCCACTCCGTAACCGGCTATCATGGTGTAGGCCACAAACGTGGCGATCATGGCCATCTCACCCTGGGCGAAATTCGGCACTTCAGACGTCTTGTAAATAATGACCATCGCCAGGGCTATTAAAGCGTAACAGGCGCCAATCGCCAAACCGCCAACGATTAAATCCATCAGGAAGTTCATTCATATCCTCTCAAAACGGCCACATTTTCCAGTAACGCTTGAATCGGAGGTATATGCCCCTCATTCCATGGGGTTCGAAAATCACGATCCCGATCATGATCGCTCCAATGATAATGCTTTGGATATTAGGTAAACCTTCCGCGGTGAAGAATCTTTTTGAAATATCGAGCAGCGCTGGGCCTACGAAAGGCGCTTCCTGAATGATCTGCAATTTGATCTGCAGATATGTAAGCAACGCGGCGCCCAGAATAGAGCCCATTATGGATCCCAAACCGCCAACGACTATCATGGCCAGGAAGGTTATCGACAAAATCAGGTTGAAGCTGCCCGCGCTTATATGAGCAAGCGCAAACGCCATTAACGCTCCACCCACACCTGTGTAAAAAGCGCTTATGGCAAAAGCCAGGGTCTTGTATTTCAGGACATTTACTCCCATGGCTTCCGCTGCTATTTCACTGTCTCTGATCGCGACAAGAGCCCTACCCACACGGGTTTTCATCAAATTGATGGCTGCCACGGTCATGATAGCCGTAACGGTCATTATGACAGCGTATTGCTCATACCCCGTGTCAGCCACGAACCCCCCAAGGGACATCTTGGGCGCTTCCAGCCCCATATGCCCTCCTGCAAAGTCCAAATGGCTGATTATCTGCGTCACCGCCATGCCGAAACCGAGTGTAGCGATCGCCAAATACGGTCCCTCTAATCTCAATGAAGGAAGCCCCAACAGAAAACCAAACCCGGAAGAGACAAAACCGGCCGCTACAAGCGCTACGGGGAAAGGAAGCCCGGCTTTGACCATCAACAGGACTCCGGTATAGGCGCCAATTGCGAAAAAACCGGCGTGTCCGAGAGATATCTGCCCTGTATAGCCCACAAGTATATTCAGGCCTATCGCGACAATTGAGTGGATGGCGATCAGGTTGAAAATGTATAAGTTATAATCCCCGATGAAAAAAGGTATTGAAGCCAAGGCGCCAAAAAGGACCACACTAAGAACAAGTGTGGTATTGGTCCTGAAAAGTTGTATATCCTCGTAATAGTCTCGCTTCATGTCCATTTTTGAGACAACTACGCCTCCTTGGGGCTTATTTTAGACTGTGAGCAACCGCAGCAATTACAGGAGTGGTTAATCAAGCGCAATATTAAATGGAATCTTTAAGAATCTCGTCGCCGGAAAGTAGATCTAAAGCAATCAGAAGATTTTTCGTTGAATTGGACACCATTTGTCAACTAGTTTTTCCGGGATCTTGGACATTCCTGAAGAAAACAGGAAGGATCTTCCGATGGATTATATCCGGAAAAGGCCATGGAGCGCCCTCTACATCCCCCATAAATAGATCTGTATTTACAATCTCCACATTTGCTTTTCAGCAGGTTTTCGCGGTTGAGTTTTTCTATTTTGACAGGCTTGAGTTCAAGGTTTCAACCAGCTTCGACGCTGCAGGAGACAGTTTCCCCTGCTTGTGAAAGAAAATGTCGATAATTGAGATGTCTGAACCATAGTAGCTTTCATTGGCGCTCCAGTCAGCTTCCAAAAAAGCGCCTTGCACTGTTAGACCCGCAAAAAGGCCTCTTGATCGGGAATAGGACAAAATACCCGCAGTAAATGTAATGTCCGTATCCGCCGACGCCTCCCGGCCAATAGGCCCCGCGGCCACTGATGCGTCAACGCCAATCGTAAACCTCTTATTGAAAATATTCTTCAGGTCAACGTCACTCATTATCAAAAGTATCAAATCAGCGGACTGGACACCGATTTGCCAACCGAAGCTGCCACCAATAAGTGTCACAAAGGCTGGAGGCCCCCACTTGCGTTCTGGGGAATCAAGCCTCAGGGCCACTCCTTTGCCATACTGGCCACCTATTCCCATGCCCACTTTAATGACTGACGGAAATATAATTATGGCCTTAGCCTTGCGAAGCAGGTCTCCTGGTATTTTTCCATCAGGAGCCTGGAGAGTTTCGCCTATTATTTTGGCGGATTCATTCAACCTGTTTTCAAGTTCAGAATTTTCCGCATTAGCCGGATTAAGGACTGTGCTCTCAATTAAGACCAAGAAAAGCAGGAAATTCAATATCCTCTTTGGGTTCATAGGCCATCCTAGTCCAGATTCAACTTAATGTTTACATGGTTCAAGCAAATTACGCAACGGGTCACAGATAAAGGGTTTCAGCTTAATTACCTTGACAATTTGGGTTCATCCCGATATTTCATTAGATGATACCATCTTTCCCACATGCCATTTATAAACCTAAGGAGTCTAAAATGAGAATCAGCGCATTTGGACTGTTGGCGGTTGTATCGTGTCTGATCTTGGGCTTGGGCTTTGGCCTGGGGTGGGCCGCCGACCCTCCCATTAAAGTCGGAGTGGTACTGCCTCTCACTGGGGAGCAGGCGAAGTTTGGAGAGATTGAAAAGAATTCCCTTCTCATGGGCCTCGAAGAAATCAACAAGGCTGGAGGCATTAACGGTCGGCCTATCGAATTGTTGATCGAGGACGATACAGGAAAACCGGACGTAGGAAGGTCAGCGGTTGAAAAACTGATATCTCAGGACAAGGTTGTGGCCCTTACAGGTGGATATTCCTCGTCTGTCACTTACGCCATTTGCGCAGTAGCGCAGCAGCGCAAGATCCCTTTTCTGGTCAGCACAGGCTCAGCGGACAAGATCACCGAACAGGGATGGGATTATGTGTTCAGGATTGCTCCACCGGTGAGTGAATATCCGAAGGCTCTGAATTCGTTCCTGGCTGATGTGGTAAAACCACAAAGCGTCGCAATACTTCATGAAAATACCCTTTTTGGCCAATCTGGAACAAAAGAATTCGCTGAGCAATGCGAAAAAGCCGGCTACAAGGTACTGATGAAAGAGGGCTACGAGGCCGGAGCGGTTGATTTCAAGCCACTCCTTATCAAGGTAAAGGCCGCCAAGCCTGATTTTGTTTATATGATTTCTTACGTCATGGACGCCGCTCTGTTGATGCGTCAATCAAAGGAACTCAACTTCAATCCCAAATTGTTTGTCGGCGGAGGCGCCGGATTTACTCTGCCTGAATTCGCTAAAAACGCGGGGGACGCCGCTAACTACGTTTTTTCCGCGGACCTTTGGTCACCGCAGTTACCTTATCCAGGGGCAAAGGAATATTTCGAAAATTACCAGAAACGATTCGGCACACCGACTGAATATCATGGCGCCGAAGCTTACGGTTGTATTTACGTTATGGCTGACGCCCTGAAACGCGCCAAAGAACTCACACCCGCCGCCGTCCGTGAATCCCTTGCCGCTACCGACACGATGACGGCCTTTGGTCCGGTAAAATTTGTGTCTTACGGTAAGAAGAAACAGCAAAACGCGTTACCGACATATCTGGTGCAATGGCAGAAGGGAATTCTTGAAACGGTATGGCCGAAAAACGTCGCCACCAAACCCTATGTCTATCCAGTCCCGGAATGGTCTCAGAGGTAGACGCATAATTGATGAGAGAAGCCCGACCCTTGCGCCCCATAACGGGGTCGGGTCTTTCTGAAACGTAGAATTCAATCTCGACTGAACAAGAACGGAATTAATGGAAGTCTTCCTGCAAACGCTGGTCGCCGGTGTTCTCAAGGGAGGGCTTTACGCCCTCATCGGCATAGGTATGACTTTGATCATGGGGGTCATGGGCATAATCAACCTGGCTCATGGACAGTTCATGATGGTCGCCATGTACGTGACCTATACCATGTTTCACTTCCTTGGGCTTGACCCGTATTTTACACTCCTGATCAGTATGCCGGCCCTTTTCCTGTTGGGAGTCATAATCCAAAAATATCTTCTCAATCCGCTGATGAAAGTGGACAGCATCCTTCCTGAAAACCAGGTGCTGATGACAGTAGGCATAGCCATGGTGCTGACCGAAGTCGCCAGGTTCATTTTCAGCTCAAATTATCTTTCAGTAAAAACATCCTATTCATCATCCGCCTTTTTTATCGGCGGTATATCGTTTTCAGTCGCCTTGACAATTGCTTTCGTTTTCGCCTGCCTATTGACTCTTGGGTTGTTCATATTTCTGATAAAAACCGACATCGGCCGTTCTATTCGAGCTGTGTCTCAGGATGGCGAAGCCGCTCAGTTGATGGGAATCAATTCTGAAAGAATAAAAGTCATTACAATGGGGATCGGCGCAGGGCTGGTAGCTGCGGCCGGCACACTGCTATTGCCCATTTATTACCTGTTTCCTGATATTGGCGGTCCATTTACCAGGAAGGCTTTCGTTATCACGATATTGGGAGGCTTAGGATCTACGGTCGGAGCGATCTTCGGCGGCTTGACGCTCGGTCTCGCCGAATCATTCGGCGCCACATATATTGGGATGGATTTTGAAGACATGGTCGGATTAGTAATATTCCTGCTGGTTCTACTTTTCCTTCCCGGCGGCTTTAGACGCCTGACGAAGGTTTAGAAGTTTATGAAAAGACCACCCGCCCAACTAATATTGTTAATTTGCCTGTTGATATTCCCACTGATAATTCAGGAATCGTACTATCAGCATTTAATGATACTAGTTCTGATGTGGGTGGCCATCGGATCGGGGTGGAACCTGATTTCCGGATATACCGGCCAGGTTCTTTTCGGAGCGGCGGCTTTCTTTGGAGTTGGGGCATATACAGCGGCTCTGCTCAGCAGCAAACTTGAAATATCGGCCTGGTGGGGGCTTCCACTGGGGGCGTTGATCTCGGTGATAATTGCGTTTCCATTTGGGTGGATTTGTTTTCGTCTACGTGGCCCTTATTTTGCCTTGGCCACTTTGGCTTTGAATGAGATTTTCAGGAATGTTGCCACGGTATGGGAATCGCTTACCGACGGAATGATCGGCATACTCGTGATGCAAACGTTCATTTCCAAGATTCCCTACTATTACGTGGCGCTGGCAATCGCTGTCTTCGCCGTCGTGTTTATTGACCGGGTTATGAAATCAAAATGGGGATACTATTTCGTTTCTATCCGCGAAGATCAGGACGCGGCCGAGAGCATGGGAATTAACACCCTTTATTACAAGATGATCTCGCTGTGTATTTCGGCTTTTCTAATTGGTCTCGCCGGCGCTCTTTATACCAATTATATGGGTTTCATAGACCCCAAGGTTGTCTTTTCCCTACATGACATATCGATTATGGCTATCCTGGTGGGAATCGTCGGAGGAGTGGGAACCATCTATGGTCCTATGGTCGGGGCTTTTATCATGGTGGCGGTTCAGGAGATTTTCCGAACAGGTGGATTCGGGTCACTCCACGCTATCGGCAAGTTTACCGGTTGGTCTTTTATGAATGTGGTTGTGAAATACGTCAGCGAAGCTCACGTATTGAGCTTCGGAATTCTCGTAATAGCGGTCATCCTCTTTCTGCCCAATGGAATCGTCGGAGACTGGCAAGTTATCAAGAGATCGTTGTTTGGACAAAAGAAAACGGCGGTTTGAGGAAAATTATGGCTTTTTTTGAAGTCCGAGGCATCGTAAAATTCTTTGGTGGACTTGCAGCCGTCAATGGGGTGAGTTTTGCGGTACAAGATGGACAGATTTGCGGATTGATAGGGCCCAACGGATCTGGGAAAACCACGATTTTTAATTTGATCAACGGTTATTTTCCCTTGAACAAAGGTGAAATTCTGTTCGATGGAGAAAAAATATCGGGGCTAAAGACTCATCAGATTTGCAAACGAGGGGTTGGAAGAACGTTTCAGGTAGTCAAGCCTCTTAAGAGAATGACTGTTTTGGACAATGTTATAGCGTCAGCGTTCCTGAGACGCCGTAGCAGAGCCGAAGCAGTGGGATGGGCTGAAGAGACAATTGAATTTTGCGGGTTGACCCATTACAAGGACAAGATTGCCAAAAGTTTACCCATAGCCTCACGCAAAAGGCTCGAGATAGCCAGAGCCTTGGCGACCCAGCCCAAACTCATTCTTCTGGATGAAACTGCGGCCGGCCTTAACCCTACTGAATTGGACGAGGCTATCAATCTAATCAAGAAGATTCGCGATTCAGGAATAACCATCATTATAGTAGAACACATAATGAAAGTAATAATGACGATTTCCGATCGCATCATCGCAATAAACCACGGAATGTTGATTGCTGAAGGATCTCCGGTTGAGGTAGCCGCTAACCCGGAAGTCGTCAAGGCTTATTTTGGAGCTGATTATCGTGCTTAAGGTTGAAGGGTTGAATGTTTACTACGGTGACCTTCAAATCCTCTGGGATGTTTCCTTTGAGGTAAATGAAGGAGAGATAGTGGTACTGTTGGGCGCCAATGGCGCCGGTAAGTCCACGACCCTGAAAACCATATCATCTTTAGTTAAGCCTACCAGTGGGTATGTGGAATTTATGGGAACCAGGCTTGACCAGGTCCCGTCACATAAAGTCATAGACTATGGTCTGGCTCACGTGCCTGAAAGCAGGAGACTTTTCCCGGAAATGACCGTCGAGGAAAACCTGATTCTCGGGTCACTAACACGCAAAGCCAAAGCCCAGCGCAAAAAATCCTTAAAATGGCTTTATGAAATGTTTCCCAGGCTCAAGGAAAGGAGCGCTCAGCCCGCCGGTACCCTGTCAGGTGGAGAACAACAAATGGCCGCCATAGCTCGCGGTCTCATGTCCTTGCCCAAACTCATTATGTTCGATGAACCGTCACTAGGATTGGCTCCAATAATGGTTTCTGAAATATTCAAAATCGTCGAGATGGTAAATCGGGAGGGTGTGACCGTGTTGCTGGTCGAGCAGAATGTTCACCATACACTCGCTATGTGTAACAGAGCGTATGTGTTGGAGAACGGCAGAATTACCCTTTCGGGAACCGGAGATGAATTCCTCAACAACGACCACATCAAGGAAGCCTATCTCGGAATTTGATTCCTAAAATTAAATGGCCGAGAATGGGGGAAATTAAAAACTAATCCGGCGTCTAACGCTTTTTCTAAAGCATTTCCAACGCCGGATTTGAATAATCAATTATGCCGTTACTGGTAATATGGAGACTTGCTTGCGCCGCCTATCCTTGACTCCGAACGTAACAACTCCGTCGATTTTTGCATACAGAGTATAGTCTTTGCCCAGACCTACATTGAGCCCCGGATGAATTTTTGTGCCTTTTTGGCGTACCAGAATATTACCAGCCTTTACAACCTGGCCTCCAAAGCGCTTCACACCGAAGTGTTGACCAGGGCTATCCCTTCCATTACGCGAACTTCCTCCAGCTTTCTTGTGAGCCATGGCCTATCCTCCGTTGTCACGATTGCTGAGCGGTTTCAGTCTCAATCGGACTGGCGCTCAACTGATCGGATTTGTTTGCTAATTGATTGATCTCTTCTACCTTTAAGAGAGAATACCATTGTCTGTGTCCCTGTTTCTTGTGGTAGCCCTGTCGTTTCTTTTTCTTAAAAACGATGATTTTTCTATCACGGGCAGTCCTGATCATCCGGGCTTTAACAGACACGTTCTCAAGCAATGGGGTTCCAAATGTTGGTCCCTGTTCATCTACGACTGCGAGCACCTGTGACAACTCTACTACTTCACCGGGTTCACCGGGAACTTTTTCTATTTTCAGTTGATCACCAGGAGCTACCTTATATTGCTTCCCGCCGGTTTGGACGATGGCGTACATGATAAACCCTCCTTAACAATAACGTTTTAATAAACCATTATGACTGGCAAATGTCAAGATCTAACTAAATTGCCGAAAAAGGCGGTTAAATTGGTTAGTTTCTTTCTAAAAGCCAAAAATCCTCGGGAAAAGCCACGAAAAAATTCTCAGAAAAAATATGGCGTAAACTGACGAAAACAGGTCGTCCAGGAGAATTCCCCATCCACCGTGCGCGTCCTGAGCCATATTTGCCGGAAACGGTTTGATGATGTCAAAGAATCGAGTAGCGACAAACGCCCAAAAAATAGTCAAAATAATGCTGGGGGTTGTAAAGAAAAGAACCGTCAGAAAAAAACCCGCTATTTCATCCAGAACAAAAGTTCCTGGGTCCTTCTTTCCACTCCTTTGTTCAGCCCACTCCCCCAAAGCCACGCAGCCCACACATGAGAGTGTCAAGAACAACAATATTGCCAGTTTATGATACGCCGGATCAAGGGCGCACCGAATAACAATGTATATCAATACGGCAGGGAGGGTACCGACGGTTCCCGAAGCGAACGGTGAATATCCCAGCCAGAATCCCGTACAAACAGCTTCTTTTGTTTTTTCAGTATATGATGTGTCCATTCTTGCTTCTTCTGCTTAAATCCAGCCAACAACAAATACCAGGTTATTTACTACACTTTTACGCAACATTTATTCAACCTTGTTTTATAACAGTAATGTTCCGTGACTGGTTCCACCTTCCTGAGAAACTTGTGGGGCAGGGTTTTACCGATTTTCATTTTCTGTTATAAACCAACGCATCAAGGTTGAGATCTAGAATATTGAATTGGTGTTCACGAATTGTCCTTAAAGATTATTTTGGCCCGTCACGGCCAAACTCGGTTTAACGAGGCGGGAGTCATCCAGGGCCGATCGGATTCCTTGCTTACCGCGACCGGAATGGCCGACACATTGAAAATGCCGCATTTGGTGGCCCATTACCAGCCTCAAACGATTTATTCCAGTTCTTTGGGAAGAGCGGCTCTTAGCGCCTCAATCTATTCCCAGGCCCTAAAGATTCCTGTTCATTTTCGAGAAGATCTTGTCGAGATTTCTTGTGGAGAATGGGAAGGTTCCTTGAGGACCGAAGTCATCGGACCACGTCCATCTATAAGGTCCGGGTGGAACGACCGACCTCCGGGAGGAGAGAGCTACCTCGATGGAGAATTCAGGCTGAGCGGCTTCATCCAGGAACTGTCGGAGCTGCCTGTCGACTCCAGTGTCGTAATCCTTGCGCACGCCGGGCTGAACCGGGTCCTGGTGAAATGTCTCCTCGGAATGGAGCCGGAACAGGCTCTATTTATCCGTTTTCCCCATGATACGGTTTATGTGATTCAAAGCGGTTCGCCGGTCAGTTGGCTGGGATTGTCCACCGGTTCAGGGATTGGTTTCCTTAGTGAAATTCAATGATTCTCTGTTTATGGAAACTGGCGTCGCAGGAAAAGGCGCGTTTATCACTGATTCAAAATGGGCCTTCGATTTGACAAGTCTTGACGCGCGAGCTTTCACGATAACATTCCAGCCCAAACGGTTGTATGGGAAAACTGATCCCAGAGTTCTGTCTATCCAACTCAAGGCGTCCAACCTGTAAAATTTCTTTTGTCCAGTTCCTGGCCTTGGGATCTTGTAAGGCACTATATACGCCGAACGCCACGCCTCACATTCAAGCCCCACGGCTTTCAGCTTTCTGGCCAGACCAAGCGGCGTATAAAATCTCAGATGAGTTTCATCCCAGCCGAACCATTGCTTGTCATGACGTAACACCCGATGGTAAGCGCCCTGAATAGCATAATTGAGGGACACGGCGTTCTGGGTGCTGATTATTAAGAAACCGCCGGGATTTAAAGTTTTGGAAGCGGCCCTTAAGAGATCCATATCGTCCGGAGCGTGTTCTATTACGTCTTTCATGATGATGACGTCAAAGGCTCTTCTAGCTCCAAAGCTAGGAAACGTCGCGCTCTGGATCAAAGCGACACGACTTGAAACACCTTCCAGTTTGGCAAAGTACCGAGCTGTGGCCAGAACAGAGTGTTCAACGTCAACACCGAGCACCTCGGCCGCGCCCGCTTTAGCCGCGTACACGCAAAAGTAGCCCGCCCCGCAACCATAATCCAATACTCTTTTGTCTTGCAGGTCTCCAAGCAGTTCTCGAACAAAGTCATTTTTGACTTTGCTGTAAGCCTTGGATTGTTGATCCAGGTAAATATTCAGCGCTTTTTCGCTGTCGAATGACCTTATCCAATGATCGTCCGGATATCTTTGGGGTGGAGCATTCATGTTATCAGTCTATTCACTCATAGCCATGTGGTAAACTTATAATTCTACAAACTTCTGATACACCTGTTTCCAGTCTTCCCGCTCCCTCTCTGCGGAGAAGAGCTTCATTTTCTCTCTCCCTGCTTTGGAAAGTTTGTTGGCCAAATCAGGGTTTTCAAGTAGCCGTTCAATCCGGGACACAAGGGCGGTCGAATTCCCCGGGGGACACAAAAGCCCAGAAACTCCATCTTCGATCAAATCAGGAACGGCCCCGACTTCGGTGGCGATAGTAGGAACTCCTGCGGCCATAGCTTCCATAACTATATTAGGACAACCTTCGGTAACAGACGGAAGGACAAATAAGTCCAGAGACCTTAACCATCCTGATATCTCTTCGTGCGGAGCAGGTTCGAGCATTGTGACCAATCGCCGGATGTTGGTCCTTGTCAGAATTTCCTGAAATACATCTTTTTCCGAGTGTCTTATTATACCCCTTAGCGCCAGATGCAAATTCCATTTTTTTGATAATTCGGCCACTGCCTTGAACAGGTACGGCAGCCCTTTGGCATATTTAAAAATTCCTCCGCAGCCTATCCTGATCCTGGAGGGGTGTTCTGTCCTGGGCTCCCATGACTCATCAGGTATAGTAACTGAATTATATATTACGCGTGATTTTCCGGAAATAGGAGATAACGCGTCAGCCAGGTCAACCAAACTCTTGCTCAAGCCAACCACAAAATCGGAATTATCGAGTCCGCTCTTACAAACAGATACCTTTTCAGGACTGAAAAAATATCTGTTTACGTCATTTCCTACTATACACGATATCATTGGTTTTTTAACCTTCCTGGCTAAAAGACCAGTGAGATAGCCTACGGGATAGAGGAAAAACGACTGAAAAATATCATACTTGTTTGTCGCTTCAAGAGATTCCAACGATTGAAACATCATCTGTAATGACAGGTTGTGGGGACATCCCCAAATATCTCTCTGATCCGGATCAATATTATCTTTACCTACAATTATGCTGTGAGTAACGATCCCTTCGAAAACTGTAGTGGTACGATTCTCGTCAAGCAGTATGACCTTATCCGGTTCTACGGTAAGGCGGGCCACCTGGGTGTCGATCCCTAAATTCATGGCGTGCATGGCCACTTTCAGCACCGTCCTTGCCAACCCTCCCCACTGTTCAGGAGGGAATTCTGGTGTTACAATTAGTAGTTTAGGATGATTATCTTTCATGAAATAATACCACGGCAGTGAAAAGCCGTTTTACTTAGAGATCGAAACAATAAGTCTTTTATCACCACCTTGGTAAAACTGGAATAGCAAGATGATATTCTGAGTGCGTGATTTTGATGTAAGGCAAAGGTTTCGGAGAGTTCTGTCAGGTAAGTTCATATTTGTCAGGGGTTTAAGCTATCGGACATGCGAGTAGCTCTGGTTTTTCATAAGGATCCTAGTGGGGATCCTGTCAGCATTGATCTGATCAGGCTTCGCGCGATTTCTTCGGGTTTGCTGAACCGCGGAATCCAGACTGATATATTTGCTCCAGTTTCCCGTCCCAGTGTTCTGGACTCGGGGATCAGGGTCTATGGCCTGGATAAGCTCAAGGATTCTGGGTATTACGACATAATCAAAACCTGCTACCATGACTCCATAAAACTAATCCGTTCCCAAAACGGGAAGATAGTCTCCCGGATAGTCCGTGTAGTCGATAAAACTTACCCGGAAAGGGATGAACGGTTTAGATCTCACCTGCTTGAATGCCAGGACCTGATTCTCGAGAAAGCTCATACTGTTGTCTTTAACAACGAGGAGAACCGATCCAGATGGATCAATCTGTACGGCTCCCGCAACAAAACCGCTCTCGTGCCTACGGGCTGTCCGAAAAACATTCCGAAGCCAGGCGTGAATCCATATAAGACTAATAAGAAGGTCATCCTTTTTTTAGGCAGCTTGGCGGCCCCTAGAATGATCGACATGCTTAACGAACTGGCCGGACGCGTGGTTGACATTGCAGAGATTCACGTGGTGGGTCTTAACAAGGCCATGATGTACGGTGGCGCTGAAATGGACTTGAGCCCTCTGATTGTCAGCCATGGACAGAAGCAGGAGAATCAGACATGGGATTATATTTATTACGCCCATATCGGGTTGGCATTGGCCACTGGGATCCATCCTTTTGACAACGACATTTCGAAAATCTATAGTTATCTGCGTGGAGGGTTACCCACTCTGTCTGAAGAACCAATCCTGAACAACAAAATGATACTGGATCTCGCTTATGGGTCGGTGTTCGAGCATGGTGACATAGACTCTCTCGTGTTTCATTGTCGAAAACTGTCGCAAAACGCTCCTTTGGCAAAAAAAGCGCTCGTTATGGACTATATGGCCAGGGAACATTCGTGGGATGAACGAGTGGACAGATATATTCGCTTGTTCGGTAATATCCTGGAAGAACGTAATTAATTAAAGATTTTACAGGATTTGAGTAATGAAATTGGTCCTAGTGCGACCGCCTTTTTATTCGCTGTTTGGGTTAACTACCCCAAAGATGAAAACCTATCCCCTGAACCTTCTTTACCTTGGAACGTACGCGCGAGACTATTCAGGATGGGATATTAGGGTCATTGACGGCGAAAATGTGACTCTCGAGACAGTAGATTCCTCTTTTCCAACGGACCTGGATCCTGAATTGGTAATGAACTCCAGGATCCCCATGATGGAATCCATAATTAACGATAGTGGACACAAATTTTGGGACTTGATTGAGTCTGAGATTGTAGCCCAAAAACCTGACCTCGTAGGAATCACCTGTAATTCCGGAGCTATGGATACCGTAAGGATTCTGGTAAAACGGCTCAAGAAATTCAATATACCTGTAGTCCTTGGAGGAAGCCATCCTTCAGTCCTGCCTGAACAGAGTCTGGCTTATACCTCCGCAGATTTGACGATAATGGGCGAAGGAGAACTTGCCCTGGTTGATCTGCTTCGTGCGATTGAGGGAACGCTGGATTTTTCTAAAGTAAGGTCTCTCGCATGGAAAAACTATGGGAAAATCGTCATTAACCCAAGGGCTGAACTGATAGCTGACCTGGACGAGTTACCGATACCTGACAGGGCATTAATCGACAGAAGCCGTTATTACGGGGATGTCATAATGACCGGCAGGGGATGCCCGTTTAACTGCGCATATTGCGCTTCCCGCAACATCTGGGGGAAAAAGGCTCGTCTGCGGTCGATAGATTCGATCATAAAAGAACTCAATATCCTGAGACAGAGGGCTCAAGAATTCCCGGCCTATCCCGGGGACGCCATGAACACTGCTGATCCTTTGCCCGGACGCTGGGTTCTTAAGGTCTTGGATGACACTTTCACAGTGATAAAATCCAGGACTATGGAACTGCTCGACGCCATTGTCGCCAATGGGTTGAACTGTTTCGAGTTCACGGGTGGAGTGAGAGCCGACACACTCGACATGAAGTTAGTGCGAAAAATGAAAGAGGCGAATTTCAGGCGGGTCACGTTGGGAGTGGAAAGTGGGAGTCCCAGGATCCTAAAACTCATCAGGAAAGGGGAAACCAACAAACATGTGATAGACGCAGTGAGGATGCTTAGAGAAGAAGGTATTAAATCCCATGCGTTTTTTATGATAGGTTTTCCTGAAGAAACTGAAGAAGATATTGAGTTAAGCAAAAAACTGATTCTTGAAGCGCAACCGGACCATGTTGAAATCAACATGGTGACTCCCTATCCTGGAACCGACATCTTTCCCAAGATCATTAAGGAAAATCCGGACGACATTGATCGTTGGTATCGCTGGTTTCACCAGGGGCTCGCTACACATTCCTGCGCCAGAGGATATGATCTTGACGAGGCTTACAAACGATTTCTGGAATTTGCCAGAAATTACCATGACTCAAGGAAAACAGACGCATAGATTTGTCCTCTATTGTTGATTGACGATATTGTTTGAGCTTCGAATGAATGCAATGGCGACAAATTTTTAGTGATTACTTAGAGAGGCTTTAATAAACATGGGTGAAATAAGAATTGTTCAGGTTCAGACGCAAAAAGATCTAAACAGGTTTGTCGATACGCCCTGGGCTATCTATCCACCGGATTCGAATTGGGTTCCTCCACTCAAGAGCGATTTCAAAAGACTCCTGAATACTGCGAAGCACCCTTTCTGGAAGTTTTCCAAGCGTGAACTGTTTATTGCGGAAAGGGACGGACGCCCTGTAGGCAGGATCGCAGCCATAATCGATAACAATTACAATGATTACCACAATGAGAAAATGGGGATCTGGGGGTTTTTCGAGTGCTTTAATGACCACGAAGCTTCGAAGGCCCTATTCTCGTGCGCCGAAGAGTGGGTAAAATCGAAAGGAATGACCTTTATTCGCGGCCCGTTAAACCCATCTACAAATTACGAGGTTGGCCTACTGATCGAAGGATTCGAGTATTTGCCCACAATAATGATGCCCTGGAATTTTCCGTATTATTCCGGGCTTGTTGAAGAGGCGGGATATGTGAAGGAAAAGGATCTGTTCACTTTCAGGGTTTATCAGACCGACCCTGCTGGACCTCGCATTGAGCGGCTTGGGAAAAGAGTGCTCAGCAAGGGGCATGTGAAGATTCGGAACATTTCACGGGAAAATTATGATTCTGACATAGCGCTTCTCGCCAGGCTGTACAATCAAGCGTGGGCGGAGAACTGGGGTTTTGTCCCCATGAGTGAAGGAGAAGTCCGTGAGATGGCCAAAAACCTGAAGCGGGTGCTTGAAGAAAATCTTCTGTTTTTTACTCTATATGATGATGAGCCTGTAGGCGTCGTCATGGTTTTGCCGGACATGAACCCCCTGCTCAAACAGGCCAATGGCCGCATGGGACTCATAACAGGAATCAAGTTTCTGCTCAGAAACAGGTTTCTCGTAGGTTTTAGGGCCGCAATGGGTGGAGTCAGGAAGGAATTCAAGAGGCTGGGAGTTCCTCTTGTGGTGTTTCATCATTTGAACAGCCTTTTGCGGGGCCACGACCGGATCGAGTTTCTGGAATGTGGATGGAACCTCGAGGATAATCACGATATCAATCAGCTTGAAATTGAGATGGGAGCAAAGAAACACAGCGTTTACAGAATTTACAGGAAGGCGCTAACTTAATTAAAAATTAATTTGAGGATGACATATTGAAGACCTTACTAATAAATCCTGAATTTCCAAATTCTTACTGGAGTTTCCCTGAACAGCTAAAATTCATGAACACCAAGACAATGAACCCTCCCCTGGGTTTGATTACCCTTGCGGCCCTCTTGCCCAGGGATTGGGATATTCGTCTTGTGGATCTCGCGGCCCAGCCCAGGTCTGATATAGATTGGGATTGGCCGGACCTGGTCATGATCTCAGCCATGTTGATCCAAAAGGACAATTTTATTGAGTTAATCAGGGAGGCCAAGAATAAAGGAAAAACAGTAGTTGTTGGGGGACCATACGCCACTTCGGTTCCGGAGGACTCGCTGGCGGCCGGGTGTGATTTCCTGGTCAGAGGCGAAGGTGAAAACACTATACCATTGCTATTGGCGAGCCTTAAACAGGGGCAGTCAGGGGGTGTCATAGAAAACCCCGAAAAACCTGATTTGGCATTGTCGCCGTTACCACGCTTCGACCTGCTCAACCTGAAAAACTATGAAGCCCTGGGGATTCAGACATCACGTGGCTGCCCTTTTGGCTGTGAATTTTGTGACATCATTAACCTGTATGGCCCGAAGCCGAGATATAAGACCCCCACGCAGGTGGTTAATGAGCTTGAAGCAGTCTATAAGCTCGGCTGGCGTGACATGATTTTTATTTGTGATGATAATTTTATCGGTAGCCGAAAACACGCTGTGGCCCTCCTGAAGGATATGGATGTCTGGATGAAGGCAAATGGGAGTCCCTTCAGCTTCATAACTCAGGCGTCCATAAACCTGGGGCAAGACATTGAACTGATAGATCTTATGACCCAGCCAAATTTCGCTACCGTTTTCGTAGGGCTGGAATCTCCCGATGAAGATGTCCTGGCCGGCGCCAACAAATTTCAGAATATTCGAAATCCACTTATGGAGTCGGTAAATAACATAACCAAAAATGGCCTGACCGTCCTGGGGAGTTTCATAATTGGTTTCGATGGGGAAAAGCCTGGTATGGGGAAAAGAATAGCCTCCTTTGTCAAAGAGACCAATATCCCGATTATAATGTTCAACAAGCTTCAGCCTATTCCCAATACAAAACTGTGGGACAGGTTAAAGGCCGAAGGAAGGCTGATTGAAAATAAAACCGGCGGCAATTTTATTTCATCCGCTATGAATTATATCCCGTCAAGACCGGAATCAGAAATTGACAAAGAATTCACGGATGTTTGGGATGAGTTGTACAACTCCTCAAATTTTCTTGCGC
Source organism: Desulfomonilaceae bacterium (assembly GCA_041662605.1). Lineage (NCBI taxonomy): Bacteria > Pseudomonadati > Thermodesulfobacteriota > Desulfomonilia > Desulfomonilales > Desulfomonilaceae > Desulfomonilaceae bacterium. The sequence continues at coordinate 27,407 of JBAZSD010000014.1, read as the reverse complement.
GGTCTTATAATTATTATCTCACCATGCGCCCGACAAGAAGGGCCATGGCGGAAAAACAGGGAAAAAAGATCCCCAAAAGCGTGCAGGAGCCTCCGGGTTTACGTAGGGTCCTACTGGACATAAGTCAAATCATTCGGCTGAGTTGGAGGCAGGGGATAGTGTCAGGCGCCAGACTGCAATATTGGAGACAATTGATTGGTATAATGAGGAAAAATCCCAGTCGGTTAGTTCCTTACCTGACTTCTTTAGTAATGGGGGAGGATATGTTCAAAATAAGGAAAGAAATCCTCGCTAAAAAGAAATATTCGTAAACACATGATAAACGGGGTTGACATAACGAATCATTTTGTTAAACTATAGAGATGCCGCGGGGTGGAGCAGCCAGGTAGCTCGTTGGGCTCATAACCCAAAGGTCAGAGGTTCAAATCCTCTCCCCGCTACCAGATTTTAAGAGAGGTTACAGGATTCTTCCGGTAGCCTTTTTTTGTTTTGTGTCCATATAGGTGTCCATCCGCCTCCATCCGAATTCTTTAATATTTCACTTGGTCTTGGGCAGTTCAATCACGTTGCCCGTCTGCGCTATAATTAAAAAACCTTAACTGAACCCGTAAACTAGCCTGTACCGAGGCTTTGAATAAATATCGTCCCTGCCGGTTGGGTGAAAACAGCGGAATGTGAGTCTGTGTGTCAGGTAATTGGACGGATTCTGGTCAATATTTCTTTAAAAATATCCAAAACCCAATCCATTTCTCCGGGTCGTGCAGCTTGGTCTTTTTTGTCCTTAAACCTGTTGCCGTGAGCAAGCCAGTTTCTGTACTTTACAATCTTCCCCAGATCGTCGTACAAACTGTTAGAGACACCGCCTTTCAAGATCTCCTGGATATCTCCCAAGTTTCTTATATCCCTTTCCGTTGATGATTTGACGAACTTTTCAGCGCATAAATAAAATGGATAGTTTGCTTTAGACCCTTTTATAGTCTTTTTAATCTCTCCGGATGCATTATCGACGAGTTCAAAGACAATACGTTCGAAAACCCTGACCAAATCGATGAAGCAGACTTCATCTAAAATCGGCATCACATGGTTATCAAAAAGATTCTCAAGATCTCTCTTGCTATAAGGGGCGTCACCATGCGTTTTCTTGGATGTTGCTTCGAGCTTCTTGGCTAAGTTCTTCCAGGCGTTTCTTTTCGCTAACTCCATCGCCTCTGTACAGCATACTCTTAGGGCTCGGTAAATCTCTAGTGTATCCTCCAACTCTCTGCTGTCGTGTTTCACGTCATCCCCTCGACTATAACCACTCATCTAGGAGTTTCTCAAGGCAGACTTTGTCGAACGGGAACTTGGGTCCAGAAAACTTAGTTTTCCATAGTTCCCATCGATGTAATCCTTCCGTGTTTCTCAAGCGGAGCAACAACTGAGCATCAGATTTGAATCCCCTGAGGTACACGTCTATTCGCCCGAGCGCACCTATGACATTCCTCCCGAACGGCTCGAACACGACCGTCTCATCACCGGCGGTTATTTCCAAAGTATCAATCACGTAATCTCCCAAAGGTTCTTCCGACTTGAGTATGGGAGTTCGTGTCACCGTGAGATAGCCTTTTTCTTTCCAAAGCTTCAGCCAACTCTCAACATCGTCGTATAGATCACCGACCGCTGAGATCCATTCGGACCTGAGACTTTCCCCATTCACCTTCTCTTCTGCGGCCCTTTCGGTAAGCCTTTTCAGTTTGTCTTCCAGACTCATGAGAATTCTCCCGCACATTGGACATTTTAAGGAATGGCCGGCACGATTTCTAATATAGAATAAAAGGTTAACTCATTGATGTCCAGCGTTATTGGCGCTCTTTGTGGGTGTTGGCAACAGATAGAATATTGATCTTATATGAAATTGTGGTTGTTCAATATTTAAACGGCAAAATTTCCCATTCTTTCTCCGTCCAACTGTAAGTGCGCTGAAAAAGCGGTATTATATATTGCTTAACCCCTTCTATAATTTCCTGTATCCTTGTCTCTTTAGCATTCATGGGATGTTTATCCATACTATTCAGATAGTTACGATGCTGATATCTGATTGATCTTCTAAACGGGTATGGTGGGCTTATTTGTCTAAAGCCTGCTCACGATCCCCAATGAAAATTTGTGGGCCAAATCAACATACAACCAGTGTGAATTCGCACACAAGTATAATCGTTTCTGGGATTCACAGGGGGTGATCTCTTTTGTTGGAACCCATGCTGTAGCCAGTCAATCCTCCAGGATGTGAACCACCAATCGGGGATCCGTATACGGTAGATCCGCACGTACGGTTCGGAGGGGGTAACCCGCTGCAAAGATATTTCATGCATGACCGAAAAGCAGAAAGCACGATGTCACAGCCATCAGATAGAGAGATCAAAATGCCTTTCAGCCGAGACGGCAATAGGGGAAAGAATATATCGTATGAAAGCCACAGAAAGCGCAACATTGATGGAACCGATGCTGCCGCCGGATGGTGAGAGTAGACTCGAAGACCTCGCCTTTGATATGGCAACGAAGGCCAGTGGCTTAGCGAGCCAACTGCCCCTGACAGTGCGACGGGGCCTGGGCGATCTTGTCCGCTCAATGAACTGTTATTACTCCAACCTCATAGAGGGACATGATACGCACCCCCGCGATATTGACCTCGCCCTGTCTCATGCCGACTATTCGACTGATGCGGGGAAGAGGGCGCTTCAACGCGAAGCCGTTGCCCATATAGAAGTTCAGCGGCTCATCGATCATCACAAAGATTTGCAGGTTGAGACGACAAGCGTTGATTACCTTGTCTGGCTGCACCGCGAGTTTTGCCAACGCCTGCCGGAAGAATTGCTTTGGGTTCAAAATCCGGACACTGGCGAACGGCTGCGTGTGATCCCTGGTGAACTGCGAACAGGATGGGCGCAAGTGGGGAGACATATTCCGCCAAACGCCGAAGAGCTGCCTCGTTTTCTGTAATCGAAGAGGAAATGCAGGTGAAGAATCTGCCCAAAGGTTCATTTCCTGTACTACGCGAAGCCCTGCTGGCGTGGGAGGTGCCGCGTGGCCGAGTCGGAGAGATCACCGGTTACGGTGAGCGCATGGCGCGAAACGTCACCTCCGGCCTCCTTAAAAAGGGATACCTGAAATCCGATACCACCCACAGCCCTCTTATTCTCTCGTTCCCGATTGACGCAGTTGAACGATGGTTTCCAAGGTTGTATCCGATAGCGTCAATCTAATTTTAATGTCAAACATTTCTATCCTGTTCAGGGAGAACTCCATGATAATGTGGTTGACAACCAGCACGGGCGATGGGGCCTGGCGACCATGGAATTATAGTTGCATCGGTCACAATTTCAGAATTGATCGAAGAAAAGGCAGAAACACTTCCTGATAAGACTATTCCGTTTATTGAAGGACAGGAATTCGTAGAGCGCCGTTTTGGTGAGGGGCTAACATTCCTGTTTTGAGTTTTGCAGTTGTGAGTGACCCTATTAGAGCCTTGACAGAAGAAATCTTGATGAAGTTTACTGAATTCTTATGCCCGAATAGAGTCCAACAGCCTAAATAGGCAGTTTCCGCTTAAAAGTAGCGCTCAATTGTTCCAAATGGACGGTTCATTGCTGTAGAGGAGTTAGATATGCCCTTAGCTCTATATAACGTCAGTTCGGATGTCTTAAAAGAATACGGTCAGTTCAACGTGGCTCACGGTGAGAACTCGGCTCAAGGCACTATGCTGGCAGCGTCACGGTGGGCGCAACAAGCTCTGAGGATTCCATGCCCTGCGGCCTTCTGGGATGGTGAAACTCACGAAACTGCTCCCGATTTATATGATCTAGGGATTTATACTCTAGGACCGGATCTAGTTGATCTCTGGAACGTAGACTGCGTTGGCGCCGAGCCGGGTATGGCCTATATGTTTTTAATGGCCGATTCCCACGCTACGAAAAGTGGTTATGCCGCAGGTTACTGGAATGGCGAGCGTGTTCTGAAAGATGTGGATGGAAAAACGGGATATAATTTCGATGTCGTCGGAATAAAGCAGGGGGTTGGCGATGTTCTCTGGATCTATGAAGACGAACTTAAAGAATTTGCCCCCACAGATTATCCGAACGCCGAAGAAGAGTTTCCGGATGGTTTGTTCAGAGCCGCAAATCGTTGGGCTCGTTCAGCTTACGCTGGAGCCAGGCGCTATAATGCCGCCATTCCGTTATTTTTGCGCTCCTGGGATTCGAATTTAAGAAAATTTCGACAAAAAGTTTTTTGTTTCTTTTAGTGTTGTAGATAAACAGCTCGATAGAATGCCTTGGTTGTATATGTCGAGCTGCATAGATTGTTTCCCGGCCTGCGATTCGGTATCAGAGGACAACATCCCGCCTCCCCCGCAACAGGATATTATCATCATTCATCCCGCTGTTAGCCGGGAACATCAGGAGCATCTAGCATTCTTTGGGCTCATGACCCAAAGCTAAGGGGTTCTTATCCCTCTCCCCACTACCAGATATTAAGAGAGGTTACAGGGTTCTTCCAGTAGCCTTTTTTTGTTTGGGGCCCATCCACCTCTGTTCAAGAACACTTTGGTCCCGTGGACAATAAACCTGACTCAACAAATATGAAGAATAGCTTTTTGACTCCCCTATGAATGGAGAGAGCTGTCCATCGGTCATACTGAATTGGAGGATTAAGCAATCTGTGGAGGTATAGTTTTACTCTTTCCAGAAATCTTCCGGCTTTATCTTTATATTGAATCTTCTTAGGATGCCCTGGATCATGGGGCCATATATCGGGGTTTGAGGTCCATGATCTTTTACTGGATAGGTGTAGGGAGCAAATAGAATGTCCTATTTTATAGCACATAATTTGTCCGGTTTAATAAGTCACTATGGAGTTGGCTTATGCGCCAGACAGAGGTGTTACAGGAGATTCGGAAGATGCGGTTTGAATCTGTTTACACGAGGTGGACAGAACGGAGGAAAACTAAATGGTTCCTCAAAAAATTAGAATATACTGCCTGTGAGCGCGAGATAGTATAATGACGATAATTCCGTTTGAAATCTCTCACGTTTTGTGCTCAGCTAAACAGATTAAAGACAGAACCAACATCGGGCAGCGCTCTGTCCGGCAGACTTGTAACCCGACCATCAGGAGGAATGTCATGAAAAAATCTATAGGAGCCAAAACCATTCTCTATCCTACCCCCGTTTTGATAGTGGGCACGTACGATAAGGCCGGCAAGCCCAACGTTATGACCGTCGCTTGGGGTGGGATTTGCTGCACCGCTCCACCCTGCGTCTCAATATCAGTTCGAGAGGCAACCTACACTTACGGTAATCTCATGGAACAGAAAGCGTTCACGATAAGCATTCCCTCGGAGGATTACGTGAAGCAGGCTGATTTCATCGGTATAGCCTCGGGGAAAGATACCGACAAATTTGCGGTGACCGGACTTACTCCGGTGAAAAGCGACGTGGTGAACGCTCCATATGTGGCCGAATTTCCATTGGCTCTGGAATGTAAGGTCATCCATCACCACAAAATTGGCATCCACACACAGTTCATAGGTGAAATTCTGGACATAAAGGCAGACGAGACGGTTGTGGGAGAAAATGGACTTGAAATCGACAAGATCAAGCCGTTCATATGGGCCCCTGATACTTCCCGGGGTTATTACGGCGTCGGTCGGCGTCTTGGCAAAGCGTTCTCGATAGGAAAGGACCTAAAATAGTCTTTCGATTACCCTTTAAGAGCAAATCCTATTCCATCGGATGCGGCTGCCCTGTGCGAAGCTGCAAAATCTTTTGTGTAAATGGCCAAATGCGGTTTAAATCCAGCACAAAGGAGCAAGAAGATGGCCATTACCGAGGAACTACTTTGAACTGATCAGAGATTACAAGAAACCGGAAGATTTAATAGGAGAAAACGGTCTACTAAAGCAACTTACCAAGCGCCTGTTGGAACGACCGATGCAGGCGGAGATGAGCGAAAACCTTGGTTATGACAGGCATGCGTCTTTGGGTAAAAACTCGGGGAATTACAGAAACGGCAGCTATAACAAAAAGCTCAATGGTGATTTTGGCCAAAAGGACATCAGTGTTCCCCGGGATCGCAATTCAACCTTCGATCCGATCATTGTCTCCAAGAGTGAGAGGCGCTTCAAGGGCTTCGATGACAAAATCATCTCCATGTATGCTAGGGGGATGTTTTGCGATGGGCGCAACCGCAACCCACAATAACAATCGGGACACCGATACCGTCGCAATAAAACCGCATCAACAAAACCGTAAAAAAAGGAGACACGAATCCGTGACCCCAGACTAGATCACCGTCACAGCGAGGCCACACCGCCGGTCTGGGCCAGGGAAAATCTCGCCCCCTGGCAACAACAATCTCCTGTTAGTGAATTAGTCAGTGAATTAGTCATAGACAAGTTTCGCCTCATAATCTAATATGAAATCTTCATAGATCTGATAAAGTTAAGCATTATAGTACCGGCATTCCGGCTCAAAGCATTTCACTGTGTAATGTCTCAGTTCGAGTTGGTCGATAGCCGAACTGGAAACCTCATTTCCACCCCAACATCTTATCTGGCTACAGCCCTAGGATCTAGCCCCCGCTAAAATAGGGTTTTCAGCCGGAAAAATTATAAATAGGTCCTCGCCTTCCCTGCTGACGCCCCGCTTTTTGGGGCAGGACCAGTTTCAGCGCATAGACCTAGCGAACGCAGATCGGGACACCCATGATCAATATCACAGGCTATGAGATTATCGGGAAGATCTACGAAAGCCACATCTCGGAAATCTATCGAGCGGTCCGTAATGAGGGTAAAGATCCTGTAGTTCTAAAACTACACGCCAAAAAGCGCCCAGGGCCCCAGGAGATCGCTCAATACAAGAACGAATACAGAATTGCCCGTGCGTTACAGGGGCTTTCGGGGGTAATCCAGGTATACGGGCTGGAGAAATATCAGAATGGTCTCGTGCTGATTACTGAAGACATTCAGGGAGAATCGCTCAAGTTTCTGATGGAATCAATTGAGTTCAGTCTGGAAGAATCTCTGGCCAAGGCAATCCAAATCTGCGCCGGCCTTGGCGAGATCCATGCCGCTCATGTGATTCACAAGGATATCAACCCCTCGAACATAGTCGTGAATCTCCATTCTGGAATACTCAAAATAATAGATTTCGGTATTTCCACTGATATGGCCCACGAAGACACTACTCTGGTTAACCCGAGCATTCTGGATGGAACCCTGCCATACATGTCTCCGGAGCAAACCGGCCGGATGAATTGTCACATCGACTACCGGACCGACTATTACTCTTTGGGAGTAACGCTATATGAACTTTTCACCCGGAAACTCCCATTCGAGACAAGTGACCCTCTCGAATTAGTTCACAGCCATATTGCCGTAACACCAAAGTCTCCAATCAAAATCAATCCTGCGCTCCCTGAGGTTGTTTCCAATGTCATCATGAAACTTCTCTCAAAGAACCCAGGGTCCCGGTATCAAAGCGCTTTGGGCATCAGGTCGGATCTTGAGATTTGTTTGCGCCGGATTCGTGAACACGCAACGGTCCAGACTTTCAAACTCGCCTGTTCAGACGTTCCAGAGAGATTTGAAATCCCACAAAAGTTATATGGTCGAGATGCGGACACGGAAAGTTTGCTAGCTGCGTTTACCCGTGTCGCTGAAGGTGGAAAGGAAATCACTCTGGTCACTGGAGAAGCCGGCATCGGAAAGACTGCGTTAGTACAGGAGGTCTACCGGCCCGTTACCGGGCGACGCGGATATTTTGTTTCTGGAAAATTCGACCAGTTCGGTCGAAATATTCCTCATAGCGCAGTGATCGCTGCCTGTCGAGAGCTTGTGAGTCAGATATTGACCGAAAGTAGGGAAAGTCTTTTAGACTGGAAATCGCGATTCCTTGCCGCTCTGGGAAACGCCGGCCAGGTCATAGCCGAAGTCATACCAGAAATTGAACTCATTGTTGGGCCGCAACCTGAGGTCATAGAATTAGGACACATAGAGGCTCAGGCCCGTTTTCGCATCGTGTTTCAGAAATTCATGCGCGCCTTGTCTAATAGTGAGCGCCCCATCGTAATTTTCCTGGATGATATTCAATGGGCAGACACGTCTTCGATCAAATTGCTGGAATTGTTAATGACGGATTCCGACACAAGGCGCATTTTCCTTATTGCGGCATATCGTGACAAGGAAGTCGACTCATCCCACCCTCTGTTAATTACCCTGGAGGCGGTTCAAAAAGCGAGCATCCTCATCAACCGTATCCACCTGAGAGCCCTCGGACTCGAACAGGTCTCCGAATTAGTTGCGGACATCCTTCATTGCCGGACGGTTGCTTCCAAAGCCCTGGCTGAATTGGTCCAACAAAAGACGGCCGGTAACCCGTTTTTTTTGAAAGAGTTTCTTCAAACCCTTTATCAAGAGAAGCTGGTTGAGTTCGATTTTCGTCTCGGCGCCTGGCGATGGGATTTGGAACGTATTCAACACCATCAGATTCCGGATGACGTTGTTGATCTCATGGTAAGAAAAATCCGGAGAATGCCGTCGACCAATCAGGATCTGTTGAAAATAGCCGCGTGTATTGGAACGGAATTCGGGATTCACCTGCTGTCTTGGGCTACCGGCGAATCACCCCGAAACGTTGTCCTTGCTCTCAAGTCAAGCGTTTCAGAAGGCCTCATATATCCCATAGGTGAAGGATACAAATTGCTTGAACTCGATGTTCCGATTCATGATCAAGACACGAGCATTGACTACAGGTTTGCCCATGATCGAATCCAATTTGCGGCGTATACACTGGTTCCCGAGCAGGAAAGGCCTGCGATTCACCAACATATAGGCCAGGTTTTGATTCACAGGACTTCTGGAGATCCTCTGGGCAATACGATCTTCGAGGCCGTCAACCAGATGAATTTAGCGACCAGCCTGATCGTGTCTGACGTGGAGAAGAGTGAACTCGCGGATATGAACCTGGAAGCAGGAAAAAAAGCCAGGGTATCAGGGGCGTATGAAGCTGCTTTCACTTATTTCCAGACTGGTCTAATGGTACTGGGAGACGATAGCTGGCAGCGAGACTACGACTTAACATTGGGGCTGTGTATCGAGGCCACTGAAGCAGCCTACATAACTACCAGATTTGACGATGTGAGACGATTGACGTCAATTGTTACCAAACACGCTCGGCGACTGGAAGAGAAGGTTCCAGTGTACGAAATGCAAATCCGGGCTCTCATAGCTCTTAACGACAGGGCTGCGGCAATTCAGATTGCGTTGCCCCTTTTGGCTGAACTCGGCGAGAAGTTCCCCGACAACCCGAGTAAGGTGCAGGTGTTCGCCGACTTTGTTAAGACAAAGTTGGCTCTGAGTGGGCGACGAATTGAGGAAATTGAAAACCTCCCGGAAATGCGTGATCAGAAAAAGCTCGGGGCGATGCGTATTATGGAAACAGTTGTTTCCGCCGCCTATTCCGTGGTCCCAAATTTGTTTCTGCTCATGCTTTTCAGGATGGTGCGTCTCTCGGTGAGACATGGCAGCACGCAGCAATCAGCCTTTGTCTATGCCGGATACGGGTTGATTCTCTGTTCGATAATTGGTGACATCAAGTCAGGACACAGGTTTGGGGAACTTGCTCTCAAACTCATACAACGGCCTGACCTCAAAAGTCAGTATACAAAGGTAAATTTTGCAGTTCACGCTCTCATATTTCTCTGGTGTAAGCCCCTCAGGGACGGCCTGAAATATCTTGAGGACGGTTTTCAGACCGGTCTTGAACTTGGAGACATTGAATACGCCTCTCTTTCCGCAGCTTTTTTCTGCACTCACTCTTTCGGCGCCGGTGAGGATCTTGCCGAACTTGGGCAAAAAATGACCCGGTATGTGGATGCGCTCGGCAAACTGAGACAAAAATTCCCCGCCTATTTAATACAGGTTTACCACCAGGAATTACTTAATATGATGGGGCATTCGGAAAATCCCTGTCGCCTGGTTGGCCAGGCCTATGATGAAGAAGAGACATTGCCGGAGTTATTAAAGTCCAATGAGAGGGCAATCGCTCTGACCACATTTGTACAAAAGCTCCGCCTGTGCTACCTGTTTTACAACTATCACGACGCCATCGAAAACGGCCAAAAGGCGGAAGAATATCTGGATGGCGGTCGAGCGACCGTGCTTGTTCCTGTGGTGGCCTTCTATAGCGCCCTCGCGCGTATTGAGATCCTTTCACAATCGGACCATAAACATCGGCGCTCCATATTGAACAAAGTCATGGTTGATCTAAAGAAACTCAAGAAGTGGAGTCAGACGGCGCCGGCCAATTTTTTGCACAAGTTCCATCTGGCGCAGGCCGAGCGATTAAGAGTCCTGGGGCAAGGTAGTGAGGCTGCTGATCATTATAGTCAAGCCATCTCGCTTGCTCGGGATAGTGGCTATATCAACGAAGAGGCTCTCGCCTACGAGAGAGCGGGGATGTTCTACTTGTCGAGGCAGGATTTGGCTAGCGCAAAAGCGCACATGGAGCAGGCTCGATATTGTTACTCCCGTTGGGGAGCGCAAGCGAAAGTCAATCACATAGAAGACAATTATTCCCAATTGCTGGGAAAAACTCCCCTTTTGACAGTTTCTGACACTACCATTTCTGATGAAACCCTCGATTTGGCAGCGGTCCTCAGAGCCTCCCAGATGATTTCCGGCGAAATCGTTCTTGAGAATTTACTCAGGAAACTTATGAAGATAGTGATTGAGGTCGCCGGAGCTGAACGAGGGCTTCTGATATTACATAAAGAAGGGGCTCTCACCATAGAAGCTTCTGCGGACGCAGAGCACGGGGCGCAGTATGAACGCAGACCCGTTCCAGTTGAAGAAAGTCGGGAAGTGTCCTCCGCAATAGTGAACTATGTCGCACGAACAAAGGAACCGGTGCTTTTGAGTGACGCCGGAAATGAAGGCCCATTCACTCACAATGAATACGTATTACAAAGAGGACTCAGATCGGTTTTCTGTCTCCCTATAATGGCCACCGGCCGATTGTCGGGTCTACTTTACCTGGAAAACAATCAGGCCACAGGCGTTTTCACAGCAGGCCGTGCAGAAATGTTGAAAGTACTCTCAGCTCAGGCTGCGATATCTATAGAAAACGCCAGGTTGTACAAGGCCCTTGACGAGACCGCCGAAAGATATAAGTCCTTATTCGAGAATGCCCAGGAAGCCATTTTTGTCATTCAGGACGGTGATTTCAAATTTTTGAATCCCAGGACCATGGGTCTCACCGGGTACTCGTCTGAAGAATTGTTATCCAGACCCTTTGTTGACTTCGTCCATCCGGAAGACCGGGATTTGGTCACGGAACGACTCCTGGATCGTCTGGAATGGGAGCCTGCGCCTAACATTTATCCGTTCAGAATTGTTAGAAAAGACTCAACTACGATTTGGGTTCAGATCAACTCGGTGGTTGTCACATGGGAAGACAGTCCTGCGACGCTGAGCTTCTTGACCGACATAACAGAGCTTAAGAGATCCGCGGACCTTCACGTCCGAACCGAACGTTTGAACGCCATAGCAGACCTAGCCGGCGGAGTAGCCCACAATTTCAATAACATGCTCCAGGTAACGATGGCCGGAGTCGAGTTGGCTCTCGTTGATCTCGAATCCGGGAAAACCGGCCAAATCAGGAAGAATCTCGAACGCATTCTTGATTCCTCAAAACTTGGCTCGGACACCGTCAGACGACTCCAGAGTTATGCGAAAATTAGAGCTGATGACAAATCCCCTGAAAAAAAGACATTTGATTTGTCTGAAGTCGTGAGACAGGCTTCCGAAATAAGTCGCCCGTGGTGGAAGACCAACCTTGAAAAGAAGGGCATCGTAATAGAAATGAAACACCATCTCGCCGATGGCTGTTTTATTTCCGGAAAAGACAGCGAACTCTTCGAGGTACTGGTAAATTTCATCAAGAATGCGGCTGAAGCAATGCCGAAAGGCGGATATATAAAAATCACCACCTCTGTAGTTGAAGATCACGTAATCCTTGAAGTCCGGGATACCGGCGTGGGGGTCTCCGAAGCGGACAAGGAAAGATTGTTTGAGCCGTTTTGGACTACTAAAGGGGCGGCAGGAACGGGCTTAGGGCTAGCGGTCAGTCAGGGGATTCTGAAAAGCCACGGTGGCATAGTCTCAGTGGCCGGCAAGGTTGGAATCGGGACAACTTTCACCGTCAAACTTCCTCTTGCCGAGGCGCCCCACGAAGAAGTTTTTCTTGCTCCTGAAACGATCAGTGACCTTGAGCTGACAATCCTGGTCATTGATGATACAGAGGCGCTGGTGACTCTGTTTCACGATCTGCTTACCGGACATGGCCAAACTGTCCTGACAGCATTTTCAGGCAGCCAGGGAATTGATCTCTACAGACAGCGTCATGTGGATCTTGTGCTTTGCGACCTGGGAATGCCGGGAATGAGTGGTTGGCAGGTGGGCGCCATGGTCCGATCTATGTGCCGGGACAAAGGGATTCCCAAGACTCCTTTTGTATTGTTAACAGGATGGGGTGGACAGTCTTTTGACCGGGAAAGAATGGACGAATCCGGCATAGATGGAGTACTGGCGAAGCCTGTTGATGTTCCAGTGTTGTTTGAAATGATACGGCGCGTAGCGACAATCAAGACATGATTATGAATTGTCTTTGACATTGCCCCCATTGTGAAGCAACCGAATTATCGGAACAGAGAGCTTCTTTTTAAGATTTCGTAGGCTTGGCTGGTTTCTTCCGGCGTCATGAACCTCTCGGGCAGGTTGGGTTTCGGTCTACCCAGGGTTTCGAATTTTGAAAGCCCCATCGGGTTGTAAGAGATAGGCGCCACCGTCTTTGCGCCGGATGAGCGCAAGAAATCCACCACTCCCCCAAGATTTGTCTCGGTCAACGTGACGCCAGGCGCCAAAGGAATGCGAGGGAGGATATCAACTTTGCCCTCTGTCATCAACTCGCGGAAATTCCTGAGAATGATTCCGTTAGGTCGTCCACAATACTTTAGGTGAGTTGCGTTATCGACAAACTTTATGTCGTAATAAATAAGGTCGAGGTATGGATAGATCTTGCGTCGAAAGGCGCCATAGTTGAAATATCCCGATGTTTCGAGGACTATGTGGATTCCTTTTGCCTTGAGGCCCTTGAGAAGAAGTTCAAGATAGCTAGGGAAAAGAGTGGATTCTCCCCCTGAAAGGGTTACTCCGCCATTCGAGTGGCGGTAGTACTCGAAATCACGGAGCAGTACCTCCGTGAGGGCTTCCACCGAATAATACTTGCCGATGAGTCTTAGGCCGTCGGTCGGACAGACATCCGCGCACTTCCCACAGTAGTTGCATTTGTCTCTGAGAATTCGGCCGCTGAGTAACTCGTCCAAAGCTCCTTGCGGGCAGACATCCACGCAGGCCCCGCACTTGATGCACAGATTGCTCGAAAATGCGATTTCCGGTCCGAGTTGTTGGGATTCAGGGTTGTGGCAGAATACGCATCTCATGGGACAACCCTTGAAAAAGACGACGCTGCGTATCCCTGGGCCATCCTCGAAACTGTACCGCTTGATATCAATTATTAGAGGCAGTTGTGTCACGTCTAAAATCGAAACATCGAAAGGAGATTGAAATCCTCAGGCAAGCCCCAATCTCTTCATTAGATCCTTGGCCATGAAACCGAACTTGTGGAGGTAGTTGACGTTACCATATACCTCTACGTCATTAGCCAGTATTGAATCCACGATATCATCACCCCCCGAAAGTATAAATTTCCAGAACGCTTTTACATCCTTGAAACTTACCTTAAGATCCCACTGTTTAGCCCCATCATCGAAAACCAGCATTTCTCCATTCTGAAAGCGGGCTGTCGCTTCCACCTCCTCGTCTTCATTGCAAAACACGTAAACTGCGCTGAATGGCTTCTCGATGTTCCTGCTATAGCCGTCCAGACCCAGGATTTTCCCAATGCCGGACTCTGATATCCTAAAGGCCAAACTCATTCCATTAAGAAGTGTTTCCAGGGTGCGGTCCGAGATGTCTGCGCTCAATTCCCCCACTATGGCCTGAAATTCATCTAGAATGGACATTTTTCTCCTTCTTTAGGGATTTTAATATCTTGGCGAGAAATGGTCCTTGAGAAACCCGTCTTCTCACGACTCGAACTAGGAGATTTCGATGCAATGCTGCGCATTGCCGGTGGACAGGAGATACTCTGTACGCTGTATGATCTCCTCTTGCATCTGGGGATTGAGATCCCGGAAATAGGCTGTGTAGCCCGAGACCCTTACGAGAAGATCACCGTGTAGCTCAGGTCTCCTTTGAGCCGCCTTTAATGTTTCCCGTGACACTATGTTAAACTGAATTTCAAAGCCTCCATCACGACCACCAAAGTCACTACTGAAGAAAGCCTTCACCGTAGCCGCAAAGTTATCCCGCATAAGAACCACATCTGTTTCCGGAGTATATTTGATGTTTAGCGCCACTCCGCTGGAAAGAGCTTCGGCCGGAAGTTGCGCCACTGAACCAAGGGCTTTGCTCAAATAGGGCGTAACATTGGAAACTGGAGTAATGCCGCTGGCAAAGTTCTGACGAGCCTTGCGGCCGTTGGGAAGACTCTGGGTGAGTTTACCAAAAGCTGCATGAATGGTCATGGTCCAGTATCCGACTCGATAATGGCCACCGCGGTAATTGACCCTGCATCCGAACTGCTCATCCAACATTGTCACAACGTCCCGTGCAATCTGATCCGCGACCGGATGCTCATTGCCGAACTTGGGAGTCTTATTCTGATTCCAAAGCAGTTTTCCAATAGCTTCGTGTGTGTTTCCAACAAAATCCTTACTGAGAGCTGCAAGCAGTCTGGGGAAACTTATTTTTTGGTTATCATCAATCTCAAACACCCACTTCCTGATCGCGGCAAGTGAATCCACTACGTCAGCGAAACCCACGATTGCCGCTCCTGAGCTGTTAATCGTAGCGCCACCCTGGATCAGATCCACGCCCTTGTCCATCGGACCTTCGAAGAAGGCTGACAGGATTGGAGTAGGATAAAAATCCTGGTGGGTCTTGCCAAACTGATTGTTCAGTTCAACCGCCCGGTCTATGAGACACTCAGTCTGGCGCTTGAAGGCGTCCCAGAACTGTGCGTAATCATTAAAGATGGCGGGATTGTCCGTTTGAAGGCCGATTTGCTTGTTACCGGTATGCCTGTGCTTTCCCTGGAACAGCGCCATTTCAAGAGTTGACGCTAGATTCAGGATGATCGCGGCATTGTGACCGTAGGTCCTTCCAGCGCTCACGGGTTCCACGCAGCCGACAATGCCGTAATCCCAGGCCTGTTCCGTCGAATGGCCTTTGGAACGAAGCGCCTTGAATACAGCCCTATCATTATGTATGGCTGGAGTGGCCCCTGTCTTGATATTGACCTCGGTAATCCTCTTCAGATATTCGTCGGAATTCTTTCCAGAGTGATACCTTGCGTTCAGATTAGGGTCCCTCAACCTCATCAATTCAGTCGCCTTGAGCATGATGTACGTGAGGTCGTTTACTGCGTCATTTCCGTTTTTGTCCACACCACCTAAGGTGATGGCCTGATTGGAGCCTGTTCCCCCAAAAAGCTGCTCACCTGTTTCCGGCATCATCGGGACGTGATCCCCAATTTTAAGCCATAGGTAGCAAATCAATTCTATCGCTCTTCTAACTGTCAGCGCTCCGGAACTGATATCTCTTTTGTAATATGGATAAAGGACCTGATCCAAACGCCCCAGGCTCATCCCAACATTTGGGTTTTCAAGATGAATAGCGGTCCAGCATATCCACACTGTGGTCAAGGCCTCTCGAAAGGTTCGCGCCGGTTTCTTCGGCACGTTTCGATAGATCTGGGCAATTTCTTCAAGACGGGACTTTTCGGCTGGATCGATATCGGCCCTTTTGGAGTCTTCCCTGGCTTGATTCGCGAGGTTCGTGGAATAGGAGATAATACCTTCCATCGTTTCTCTCACCGCCTGGTAAAACTGCTTCTTGCTCGAATCCGAAGTTTCGTGTTCTTTACGTATAGCCTCCTCAATCATCGAGCCAAGACCAGAGTCCAGAGCTTTTGAAAAATCAGGTATAGCGTGCGATATACACAGCACTTTGCTTGTAATGAAAAAGACCGCATTCTGAAGAAGCGTCATATTGTCAGGTTCGCGAGATGTAATCGTGTGAAACTGACCTGGATAGTCGCGATACCTTGTGATTTCCCACACGGACTTTTTCAGCCAATGGGGAAAAATAGCAAGAGTCAAAGTTTCAATATCATTCTTGTCAATGAAAAAAGGGTTTTGAGACCGGTCCGAAACGGTGTTCAGTTCAGACCACATAGCCAGGGCCAGCAGTTCAGGGTGGAGCAGGACTCCCTTGAACTTGCTTGTGGTGGATCCGGCAAATGGAGATGTGTCATCAATGGAGAACTCGCGCATATTGTGGTCGCGCGCCGATGTGTGGGAAACAATAGGCTCACGTTCTTCAAGAACCTTCCGATACACACGGGCCTTGTCCAGGATTGAGATCCTCGGCTGATCAAGCAAACCCATTTCCAGGTGAAAATTGGTAACCAAACAAGGGCGTTCGATACAAATTTCGGGGACCGCTTGGAAGTATGCGTCTCGCATTTTTCCAAGTTCATCATATTGGTCAAGGCTGATTCCTCTCAGAGAAACGTCACCGAGGGTAACTTGGTTCATGAGCGCTATCCTCCCCTGGTCGCAAAACTCCTTGAAATCCTTAACTTGAAGTAAATGGTATCAAAGAAGGCAAGATATTTTCAATGAGTAAATGTTGTAAGATCAGATATGTCAATATGGACGTCGGGTAAAGCTGCCAGTCGGAAAGTCTCATAAAGGAAATGATCTATTTTATAACTGCTCTAAAATGTTAAGGTAGATGGATTCACTTAGCTAACCTGTTAGGCCAGTCACGTCATAGGCCTTCAGCTCTCAAGATCGGTTGCCCTTTTTCTGCCGGAACAAATTGACTTGGTTATGATATATTGGTATTCAAAACCAGGGTGTATGCGCTCAGGGCACGGGAGATGACCAATTACCCGGTGTCCTAACCCAGAGGTTCAAATCCTCTCCCCGTTGTCAATTATTGAGAGAGGTTACGGGGGTCTTCCGGTAGCCTTTTTGGTTTGGGGCCTCGAAAGTCTATATAAGGGGATTAGTAATGGAATCCATATACGGTGAACTGGCGACTCGAATCGGCCTGGGTCAATCGGACAGGATAGCGAAACTTTTCCAGATCATAGCTGATTTGAAGGAAGCTCAACTGCTTCTGGCGTTACCTGGGACGCCTCCTGAGGTGGCAAAAAAGTTAAATTTGACGGAATCTGAAGTTTCCTCAATGTTGCACACTCTTTTTATTAAAGGGGTGGTATTCCCTTCCGGAAAATCCGATCCGCCGAAGTACAAAATGTCTCGGGACCTTATTCAGTTCCATGACGCGTCTATTCTGTGGCCGGAAGCTCCCCAGGAATTCCTCGATGTATGGCAGGAATTCATGGAACTCGAGTGGCCTGAAATTGCAAAGAATTTCAACAAAATGTTCCCTCGTCCCTTCACAAGGGTTATTCCCGTCGGGGTTACAATTCAGGCGAAAACCCATGTTTTGGCTTTTGAAGATGTAAGTGAAATTATCGAAAAGGCTAATGTGATATCCGTCACAAAATGCACTTGCCGCCTGACCGCCCACAAATGTGACAGGACCCTGGAAGCCTGTCTCCAGATAAACAAAGGAGCCGAATACAACATAGCCCGTGGAACCGGAAGACGATTGAACAAGCAAGAAGCCCTTGACATAGTGCGCAAAGCGGAAGAAGACGGTTTAATCCATGTCGTCATGAATAAACAGAATGTCGATCAGTTTATCTGTAATTGCTGCCCCTGTTGCTGTCAGACCATGCCTATACTCATTAAACACAGCATCAGTGTTATAGAACCGAGCCGATTCGCAGCCAAGGTTGATCCGGATCTTTGTTCGTCATGCGGCGCATGTGTCGACAGATGTTACTTTGGGGCGATAGTCGCAGAAGAAAATGAACCCACCTTTGTGGACGCGAGCAAATGCATGGGATGCGGTCTGTGTCAGGTTACATGTCCCACCGAAGCTATAAGTATGGTGGAAACCAGAGGGACCGATTTTGTCCCGGAAAAGTTCTTTAACTAGGGGAAAAACTTCAGTTGCATTTCTGAGCGGCGGTCAGTCGATGGGAGGGAGTGGCGGCAGCGGCGCAGCGACAAAGGCCTGAACCTTCTCACCTACTGTCGGCGCCGTCACATAATGCCCTTGGAGCGTTCGTTTCATGCGTCTTGCCTTGAACCTAAAATAAGATTCCGCTTATTTTAGGTTGGCGGCTTATTCTAAAAAACGAGCTGGATGTCAATCCCATTTTCTATTTGAACTCAATCCATACTTGTTTCATCTTTAGCCTCCACTTTCTTTTCTAAATATTCTTTTAACGCCACGGCATTATTGTGTTGCTCGTCTTTCGCTCCATAAAGAAGGGTCACGCCTTCCTCGATCTTTTCAATGACAGGGTCCAATATCCTTTGTTTGTGTTCTAACTCGGCAAAATATCTCTTTTTGAAATCACCCCATTTTTGAGGATCATGGTTGAACCACTTCCTCAATTCATCGCTGGGAGCAGCATCTTTCAGCCATATGTCAATCCCGGCTTTTTGTTTGTTTATACCCCGTGGCCAGAGTCTGTCTACCAGTACTCTATAGCCATCATTCCGGGACGGGGCATCATAAATCCGCTTTATTCTTATCACAGGTTTTCTTGCCTTCAGGAAAACGACTGCACGATCTAGAACTTTACCCAACCGTGTTTCTCAAACGTATTCCGGGTGTTATCCTCCAAAGTCACCCGGAGACACGTTTTGCAACACATCTTCCTACTCTTTTTCACATGTGTTAATTTACAGCCCAATGATATTTTATCGGGCTCCCACTGGGCCGAGCCTCGTGACCTGAGCTGGTGAACTCTGTCTTCATCTTCACTTACCCAAGATGTTCGACTTGCTCCGATGGACACGATGAGCATAATTCCCCCGCTTCGTTAAGCCGCAGCAACCCACGCCTAATACCCTCGCGATTGGCAATCAGTAAGCTAATTTTATCTTCGCATTCTTTTCTCAGTTCAGGCGCCGCGTCTCTAGCGCATTGCGTTAACTCTTCTATTTGTGCGTCAATCTCTTTGACGAGCGTTTCCGTTGTTCCGTCGCGATCTGTCTGATTTATCATCTTAATCCCTCCTTCAACAATGATGGGCTAACGGACCATGGTTAATGATCTGTAATCAGGTCTCAGCGTCCTCATGGGATCTATGGTTCAGAAAGTCCCATTCTGGATCTTTGTTAAAGATATTGCGCCATCAGGGCTTTAATGCGCCATTCTTATATATTAAGGATAAACTTGGGTACACGCAAACTCAAGACAGGCCTCGCATAGTAGGCGATGTGGTGTAGAAGCATAGCCCGGGAGTTCCCTAAAGTCGGTCATTCGGCTCGCAGACCATTTACCGGCAAATGCCGAAGGCGGCTTATAGAAACGACTGATCTCACAGAAGAAAGAGGCAGAAAATCAACAGTGATTTTCAGGATATTGCTTTACAGGTTAGCGGCCCGAAGACTATACAAATGTCAGGACAGCCGCATAATTCCGGCTCAAGTAACTGACAAAACCACCTCTTCCGATTGTTGAAGAAGGCTGCCATCTTGGTTCGCAATAGAAAGGATTGGGCACATTATGCAAATGATTACCAGCGTATACCCACCCATTGCCGATTACGGATTTATAGCGGACTGCCACTCATGCGCACTGGTATCCAGCGTTGCGTCTATTGATTGGCTCTGCACGCCGAGAATGGACTCCGCAAGTTGCTTCGGCCGCATTCTAGACTGGCGCGACGGAGGATACTGTCAGATTGTCCCGGTGAAAAAATTCGAAGCTACACGACAATACCTGGACTCCTCGATGATTCTCGAAACTACCTTTATTACAGACGATGGCGAAGCCCGCGTCCGCGACTGCTTCACCATGCGTGAGGGAGGACAACATGAGCCGTATCAGCAGATTCTCCGGTCTATAGATGGAGTGAAAGGGACGGTGGAACTTAGGATAGACGTAGAACCCCGTTTTGGCTATGGAGCGGTGAGACCTTGGATTCGCAGGGACGAACGTGGGAATTTCCTCGCCATCGGCGGCAGCCACGGGCTCGTGATCTCCAGTAACGCTCATCTGGAACTGAAATATCGCCATAAGCTGGAGGGCTCATGTGTCACGGAGAAAGGATCACGGGCCTACCTGTCTATCATGTTCAGGAAGCCGGAGGACATTGACGAAGGGCTGGTGGAGATTCCGGGCGAAGACGAACTGAGCGGCCGTCTGGAAGGGACTATCTCATGGTGGCGCTCCTGGTGTAACAAGGGCAGATTCAAAGGCCAATATTCGGGCCAAACCAAACGGTCGGCCATGATCCTCAAGGGTCTCACCAATGCGCCCACCGGGGCCATAGCCGCTGCAGCCACTACTTCGTTACCTGAACATCAGGGTGGTTGCCGCAACTGGGACTATCGCTTCTCCTGGATTCGCGATTCCTGCTTCACGGTGAATTCTTTGGCGGAAGTCGGCTATGTGAAAGAGGCCAACGGGTTTCGCCGGTTTATTGAAAGGAGCGCAGCGAGCGCCGACCAACTCCAGATAGTTTTCGGGCTTGGCGGGGAACGCTGGCTCCCTGAAAACGAAATCGCAAGACTGGAAGGTTATCGTGGTTCCAAGCCAGTACGGGTGGGGAACGACGCTTGGAGACAGAGTCAATTGGATACCTACGGTGACCTGCTGGATCTCGCTTACCGATGGCACAACCGCGGCGAATCCCCTGACGACGACTACTGGGAGTTTCTTGTTGAAGTGGTAGATGCTGTCGTCGGATCCTGGCAGCGCCCGGACCGTAGCATCTGGGAACTGCGCGGTGAGCCCCGTCATTTCGTATACTCCAAAGTGAAGTGCTGGAACGCCCTGGATCGTGGAATCAAGTTGGCTGAGGAAACCGGTCGTCAAGCCCCCTTGGATAAATGGAAAAAAACACGAGATAAGGTGCGCTTGGCTGTTGAAACAAAAGGCTACGACTCGAACCGGGGAGCTTTTGCGCAGGCGTTTGATCATCACGTTATGGATGCGTCCCTGCTTTTGCTCCCTGGCTGTGATTTCGTGGATTACAATGACGAACGCATGATCCGTACCACCGACGCTGTGTGGGAGGAGCTAGAAGAAGGCGGTCTACTGCGCCGCTATGTCCCCTACGACGATGGGTTGCCGGGCTCTGAAGGGGTTTTCCTGCCCTGCTCTTTCTGGCTTGCGGAATGCCTGGCTCGTCAGGGCCGACGAGACCACGCATGCGAGATCTTTGAGCGTGCCCTGGCTACCGGCAACGACCTGGGTCTGTTTTCAGAGGAATACGACACTATTTCCAATGAGATGCTCGGAAATTTCCCCCAGGCGTTAACGCATTTGTCTCTTATCCAGGCTGCGGTAGCCCTTGCGGAAATGGAGTGAGACAAGGCCGCAGTCAAACCATGAACAATGGCTAAAGCCATCATGGACCTGAGACAACCCCGGTCCGTGGAGTGCGCCTCAGGGAAATCATAGAATTATTTCAATATTTGTTTCGCTCGCCATATCGACCATAGCGTTCGCGCCAGGAAAAAGAAGCCGGCTACCGCAAATATCACAACTGCGAAACTGATGAGCGCTTGCCAATCCATAGTCCGCCTCCTTATTCATATAGCTATCTATGGCGCTTAGATGCAGGAAGGTCGTCTCCGATACGTAACGGTCCAGCGGAAAACAAGAACTGATCGTTTCAAACCTCACATAGCCAAAATCATGTGTGTAGAACAGGAAATGCAAGGATCGTAGGCTCGTGCCAGCATTTCCAACTGATGGGTGATGGATTCCTCGCTTTGTTCGATAATCGCAGGCACGTACGCTCGCATATCCGCTTCGAGGTTTGCCAGGTTTTGTGCGGTGGGAATAACCAGGTTAGCCGTCAGGCATTTGCCATTTGGGCCGTATTCATACTCGTGAAACAGAGTGCCGCGAGGGGCCTCTACAGCTCCTACTCCTCTTCCTTCACGAGGCGAAACCGCAGCCTGCTCTTCTCCGGCCCTTATTCCCCGCTCAAGTAGCATGTCTATAATGTGAATACTGTCCTCCAGGCAATGGGCGCATTCGACAATCTGCGCGAGAGTGTTGGCAAACGGATTGAAGCATGGCGCGGTAATTCCCAGATCATGGGCGGCTTCCAAGGCGAGAGAACTGAGTTGGTCGTGGTTGTTATTGACACGAGCCAAGGCTCCCACCATGTACTGCGGCCGACTCCAGGAAGCGTGCTTGGCGGTGGAATAAGGAACAACCCGCTCATGGATGTAATCGCGGTACCTGCCGGCTGGCACGCATTCGCCATCGCTGGAGAACAGGTCACCATCATAAAAGGCGTAGCGCGTGGGGCTCCTGAGGGAAACGTACTCAGTTTCACGCTCGAATTTAGGGTAATCTACGGTCTTGAACAGCTTTACGGTAACCTTTATATCTTCCAGGCCATCCACCAGGCGATCTCTCATCGCGGCAAGCCTCTTCTCCGAATGTACAAAGCTGAAACCACCGATAGTCATCGCTACCGGATGTGTATGCCTTCCAAGCGTAACGTCGCACAGGTCGTATGCGAGCCTTTTCATGCGCATAGCTCGCCGCACGACGTCCGGAGCGGTTTCAACTAGTGGAAATACACTGGAGACACCGAAGAAGTCAGGCGCCGCCAGAAAGTAGATATGCAAAATATGACTGCTTATAACTTCTCCGTGAAAAGCGAGCCGCCGCAGCAAAAGCGTCTGCTCGGTGACTTCTACACCCAGAGCAGTTTCGGTCGCTTTCAGGGCAGCGCACTTGTGGCTAACCGAACAGATTCCGCAAATCCTGGGCGCACAATGAACAACCTCGTCATAGGTCCGTCCCACCAGGAACGCTTCAAAGAGACGTGGCGCTTCAACTACGGCAAATCGAACATCCACCAGGCTGCCGTCTTTAATCTCAGCGATGATATCGCCGTGTCCCTCAACCCTTGTCATGTGGCGCAATTTTATCTGAGCGTCCTTCGCCATGACTGGAAAACTCCTTACGTCCCAATTCCGGCCAATTGTTATATATCGAGAATTTGTCCAGGATTTCCTCTGCTGTGAGAGGATGCTTTTTCGCTACCACATCCATAATCGAGTGGAGCCGTTCACGGGAGAGAGCCATCGCTGTGGCTTCGAGGTTGGCCTGATCCATGAAGCCACGGCATCCCCGGCATGGATCCCCGTAGGCGGTGCAGATCGCATTGCATCCGCAGCGGGTGAGCGGTCCAAGGCACACCTCACCTTTCTCGTACACGCAGAGATGGTCATTAAGCTTGCATTCTACGCACACCGGCTGATTTGGCGGATAATAGGTTTGTCCTGTGATGATGTGTTTGAATACTGTCAAGAATTCAGGCAAGCTGACAGGACATCCTTGAATCTGATAATCAACGGGGACGACCGCAGTAATCGGGCGTGCAGGCATGGTTTCGAAGTGACGCCACTCACTGCCGTATACAACTTTGAGCATCTCTTCCATTGGTCTAGTGTTTTTCAGCGCATTGTGGCAACCGATGCTGGCGCACGCTCCGAGAGACACGAGGGTCTTGGCTGTTTCTCGAATTCGTTTTATGCGGTCTACATCCTCGTGTCTCGTTATACTTCCTTCACAAAAAGCTATGTCATAGTCTTGGCTTTCATCTGTCATGACCTCGCGCCAAGCCACTATTTCGACATGATTGAGCATTTCCAGCAGCTTTTCTTCAAGCTGCAGAACAGTCAATTGACACCCTTCGCAACAGGCGAAGTCGAAGAAAGCTACACGAGGCTTGATACTTCCCTTCATGAGATTGCTCCCTTGCAAGCCCTAATCCTGATCCTTTTCAGGCGCCCAAGCTTCCACGGCTTCCGTGCGGCCCAGGAGTTCAGAATAGCGGAACACCGGTCCGTCCTGACATACATAGACGTCGTTAAGCTGGCAATGACCACATTTCCCGATCCCACATCTGAATTGCCTTTCCAGCGAGAAGTATATCTGATCCTCGCTCAGTCCCCTTCCAAGCAATTCCATCGCAACAAATCGGTACATCACGGGAGGCCCGACTGCTGCAACCACCATGCCCTTGCCGGAATTAAATTCTATTTCTCGAAGAGGCAATGTTAATACGCCCGTTCTCCCCTTCCATGTGTCATCCGGTTGATCCACGGTAATGTATACCGTCACGTCCGGAGCTTTGGACCACTGCTCCATGTCATCCTGAAAAAGAAGGGTGGAAGGGCTTCTTGCGCCGTAAACCACGATAAGACGGCGGTAATCTTCGCGGTTATCCAGCACGTACGTTATGAGAGACCTGAGAGGAGCCAAACCGATGCCCCCAGCTATGGCAAGGACGTCTCGACCTCTCATCTCAGAGACCGGAAAGCCTCTGCCGTAGGGCCCCCTGATGCCGAGCCAATCGCCAGCGCACACAGCGTCGACGGCTCTACTCAAATTGCCCACTGCCCTGACGCAGATTTCAAAGCTTTCCTCCTGAGACGGAGAAGAGCAAATTGATATCGGGGCTTCGCCGTGGCCGAATACGGATACCATGACGAATTGTCCGGGCTGATGGTTCAATGGGCGGCCGTCAGCTAGTTCTATTTCCAGGAAAGCTTCAGTGGGTCTCATCTGGTATGCCCTGACGACTTTCGCCAATTCCGGCTTATAGAACACACCTTGGCCTAGATCGGGTCTCTTGGAGACACTTTCAGGCATTGTGACCCCCTTTTTGGGAATAGCTTATGAGTTGATTGGAAACATCCACTATATTGATGTCTGCGGCGCACGCGCGGCTGCATCGACCGCAACCGGTGCAATAAGGACGGCCCAACCTCCTGTACAGATATAGGAATTTCCTGTGCCAACGGTGCCTCACCCGTTGCCAACGTTCTCCACGAAAGTTGTGTCCGCCTGCAACAAGAGCGAACTCCAGCAGTTGACAAGAATCCCATGAACGTCTCCTTACACCGCCTGCAAGCGTCAGGTCGAATTCGTCGTCCATGCTGAAACAGAAACAGGTGGGACAGGTTGTGTTGCACGATCCGCAACTGTAACACCGTGACGCAACCTCTTGCCATACGGGTGTCAGCCCACCACGGTCAAGAATGTCTGCAAATTCGGCTATCGGCGAATCCAACGAAGCGGTTGTACGTGCAACTTTTTCCGAACGCCAGCGCTTGACTTCTTCCAAGTGCCGGGCCTGCGCCGGAACTTTTCGGGCAGTTTTCAGCGTCTTTTCACCGGCCGCCGTGTGTATCTCGATGAAATAGGCGCCGTCGATCGGTGTCAGAAACAGATCGCAGGTTTTGCGGGATTCGCTGGTTCCGATTGAAGCGCAAAAACAATACTCATCAGGCAGGCAATCAATGCCGATAATGGTTGCTCGTTTTCTTTGTACGGCCCATCGCATCTCGGCTGGGGGACATGAGTATGCAGCGTCTAAAGCGTCTATCGCCGCCAGATCGCAAGGATGAACACCGATGAGAAGGAACGGGGTTGTCTCGCAGACGACGTCTATTGACGGCGGATTGCCCTCAGTGAAGCGGAACAGGTTCTCTGTCGGAGGGAAAAACACTTTTTTGGGGGGGATCGTTGTGGTTGTGTAGTCTAGCGTCAGATCCAGCGGACCTTTCACCTGATCGAAATAGTGAAACCCTGGCTGATCCGGCCTCTGCCTTGGCCCGACGACCGTCCAGTCTTCCATGATACGATCCAGGAAAAGGCTCCAATCTTCATGTGAGACTACATAGGTTTGCATGCCCACTCCTTACTCTTGCTCTTGTTCGGTTTGCCCTTGCTCCAATTCTTGGCGTAACCGAAGGAGCCATCGGATGTGACCATGTTCCTGGTTAATCACGTCGTCAACTACATTGGTCTCGGAATCACGAATCACTTCCTTGATGGCGGAGTAAAAGAGTATTGAGCGTTTCTCAAAGCCGACACCGAACTCGATGGCCTTGAACGGATCTTTGATGTCGGAGGCATTCCGAGAGGCTTCCGCCGTCTGGTAAAATACCTGATCCCGAACGAGGCTATCCACATAGCTGCGCATTTCCCCTGTGTACGTTTCAGGAAGCGGGTAATCGACGAGTCCTGCCTTCATACGAGAAAAGATATCGACATGTAGACGTTCTTGCTCTATCAAGCGCCGGAAGACCTCCAAAACGTCCTGCTGCAATGTTGATGATGCGCACACTTCATAAAATCTTATCCCCTGACGCTCTATCTGGATGGCCATATCCAGGATCTCTCCGGCACGGAAGAGAGGATACTTCATAGGTTTTCTCCCTCAGCGGCTTGCCGACACTTGGCTAAAATTTCATCTTCAACCTTACGCCAAAATTCACCAACTTCGCATAAAGCGGATTGCTCGTCGTGACCTCCATAATTCTGAACCGACAGGGTTGAAGTAGATGCCTACTCTTCCTGCCTTCGCTCGTTTGCCTCTTTCCGCATCTTTCTCTGTTCGGCGCTCCTTACCCGATGATCACCTCAAAAAACTCGGGAGAGGGGTGGCCGTCGAACAACGCCCCAAGCCCCTTGCTGGCATCGTCGTGGGCGGGACTGTTGTGCATTGCCAAGAAGGTTTCCTGACTCTCGTGCTCGACAATGGCGGTATAATTGGCGCCTTTCACAGGCTTCAAGAGGCGGCGACCAATAAAACCCTTATAGTTTGCAAACGTTTTGTTTGTCGAAGCAAACCACTCAAGAAAGTCAGCGTCTTTCCCTGCTTTGATTGGTGGAAAACTGATAATTACTACAAACATGTTAAATACATCCTCCTGTTCCTCAGGTTTGATGTCCTTTTTGTCTTGGCCTTCCTTAAAAATTGTTCACGTGTTCCGTAAAAAAAAATCCAATTTCTCGGATCAGAAATATAACCATCAGCGGAAGCGCCTTTTATGAACGCCCCCTCTCGCCTCCATTGATGACCAGGAGTTGGGTTCACTAGCGTGCGCCTTCCTCCACTGCTCTATTATTGCGTGCTGCGCAGTAGCCTGGACCTGTAACATCGCAAATTGCCCGGCTAAACGGCGCTGAAGTATTAACTGTTCCTGGGCCCGCTCAGCTTCCCTCTGCTGTTGCTTCAGCACACGAGTGGCTTCTTTTAACTCTTGATTAAAGATCACCACTTCAGGAGGACCCTGGGCAACCGGGGACACCGGCAGGGCAGCATACC